>NZ_DVEA01000334.1:0-24393 GCF_015295965.1 Thermoleptolyngbya sp. M55_K2018_002 | reverse complement strand
GGCCTACGAGCAGGGCTATGTCAAAGAAGGGGTAGGAGCCGGGGGATGTGCGATCGCCGCTCACCTGCTGGGCTGGCATAATGCCGACTTGCTCAGCGCCGTGGAATCCCTGCTGCACCGCGCCGGAAAAGCAACCTAGAATAAGGAATCAACCCATTCGTCAAGGCTAGATCGCCAGAATCGATCTGCCCGTTTGACACGTTTTTGAACCCTGGTTGGAACATCTCCTGGAACTAGCCCTGGAATTGCCCTATGTATGCTGTCATCTCCCGTGAAAAGATACACCTCCCTCCCGGTAGCGTGGTGCGGATACCCGGAACTTGGCAAGACTACTGCGCCCTGCGCGATAGCCGGGGCGATGGCTCTATCCCCCGCATCAAGTTTCGTCATGGAGAAATCTTGCTGATGAGTCCTTTACCCCGCCACGGCCGCGAAGCCAATATTCTGGCAGATGTTGTTAAAGTTCTCCTAGATAGCGAAGAGCGCAACTACGAGGCCTTTACGCCCATCACGATGGATATTCCTGAATCGGGTGGGATTGAACCCGACTATTGCTTCTATATCGACCACTGGCAGGCGGCAGCAGGCAAAGACCGCATCAATTGGCAAACTGATCCACCGCCTGACCTAGTGATCGAAATTGACGTAACCACCTACACTGCCGCCGAGGATTACGCGCCCTATGGTGTCCCCGAAGTGTGGCTATTCAAAAAAGGCGGTCTAAAGATTTACGCTCTGCAAGCGGAAAGCTATGAACTGCAATCCCACAGCCGCTATTTTCCGGCAATTGACTTACCTGCATTATTGACTCAGGTTCTGGAGGCTGCCGCGACGCAGGGGACGGGTGCTGCGCTGCGAAGCCTGCGTCAACAGATGGTCGGCTAACGGTTGCCATTGCTCCTCTTGCAGAGGGTTAATTTAGGTCGTTTGGATTCGCTTTTGGTGACTACAGGGCAATACTCTTCGCCCGCCTGAGCGGCATCACCAGCACTGGACGATAGCTTACGCCGCGATATCTCAAGTTGATAAATGGCTGGATCGGCATGACAGACGAGTAATATAGCGTCATAGGGATACCGCGATAGCTGCCTTTGATCGTTTTAGTAGTGGGGAGTTTTGTGCAGGGCGTGTAGCGAATGCCGCGATAGGTCAGTTGCATCATGGGTGTCCTTGGTGTGAAATGGGGGCTTTGATGTCTCTGTTATAGGGCGATCGCCCCTAGAGGCGCGATATAGAAAAGTTATGGAATTTCGCCAACCTTAACTCTGCTTAACTTTTCAACTCTGTATTTAGCTGGCAGAAGGGTTGGATCATATTTTGAATCATAATTGGAATACTGGGATGATGCGTTCTAGATTCGCTCAATCGGTTTAGAGAACTGGCGAAATGCAAGTCCGCTGATGCTGCAACCCAGTCCCCCCAGCATCAGAAACAGAACGCTTAGCGGAAAGATCTGAGACAGCGGCTGAACCCCTGCTCCACCCAAGGTCATACCGCTGTCAAACCCCGCCAGAAAAACGCTGTAGACTCGCCCTCGCACCGTGAGCGGTGCTGCAAAGGACACGATGGAAGACAGCACTGGGAACAGCGAGCCGAATCCTAAGCCGTAGATGACTGACCAGAGGAGCAGCAAGGTGGGGGCGATCGCCACGCCCACCAGTCCTATCCCAGAACACAGAATTCCCACACTCACCACCCAGCGCGGAGACACGCGGTTGCCCCAGCGCCCCAGCGCAAACCGCACCAACACCGCCACCAGCGCGTTTAGGCTATAAAATACGGCCGCGTCGGACACCAGCAGCGGCAAAAACGTGACCACTGCACCGTGCAAAAATGACCCGGTGAAGAACAGCATCGTGGCATCGCGCACCGGAAACTGCAAAATCACGTTCCACGGAAAGGCTGCCTTTTCTGGAGCAAGCTCGCTTGACTTACTTGACTCACTTGATTCACTTGACTTACTTGACTCACTTGATTTATTTGAGACGGCAGCGGATGAAGCCTCTGAACTTGCAGCCGTCTTCCAGGGCAGCGGCAGGGTTAGCACAAATCCCAGCAGCGTCAGCCCCGCCATTGCTCCAATCACGGGCACAAAGCCTGCACGTGCAAAGGCGATCGCCCCCAGCATTGGCCCTAGCGAAAATCCGATCGTATTCGACATGGCCAGATAGCCCAGCAGCGCCGTGCGGCGATGGGTCGGCACCACATCCACCAGCAGCGTTTGCGAGGCTGTGGCGAAGGCCGCCTGACTGATGCCGTGCAGCACGCGCACCCCCATCAAACAGGCAGGATCGGGCGACCACCCATACAGCGGCAAGACCACCACCATCAGCCCCAGTCCCACCCAGAGGACTGGCTTCCGTCCCCAGTGATCAATCAGCCAGCCAATCAGCGGACGAAACAGCAGCAGCCCCGCCGCCATCGCCCCAACCACGAACCCCACGCCCGCATCCTGCCAGCGCTGGGTCACATACAGCGGCAGCACCGGAAATAGCACCGTCACTTGAGTAAAATACACCAGCATTCCGGCGCAGATACAAAACGACCAGAGCCGGGTTTTAGGAGAAGATTCGGTCAGACGGTTCAGCAATAACTTTGTTTAATCGAAACAAGGAAACGTAAGGGCCGCAACATGCCGACAGCACTGGCACGAATAAAGGGCAAACTTGCAGAACTGGGATGCGCCCCTCCTGTATCCCTTATAGCCGCTAAAATGGGACATTGATGGGGCAGGCAGCCTGGAGATGAACGCAGAACTGAAGCTAGACCATATCTTTGTCTGCACGCCGTCCCTTGCGACAGATGCCCAGCGCTTGGTGGAGTTTGGGTTGCAGCCAGGGCGATCGCGCATCCATGCAAGCCAGGGTACAGAAAATGTCTGCTTTTTCTTTGACAATGCCTATCTAGAATTGCTGGGGCTTCAGGATGAGGCGGAGGTGCGATCGCCCCTTGTGGCCCCACTGGGGCTGTGGGAACGGCTGCACTGGCAGCAAACTGGAGCCTGTCCCTTCGGCATTAGCCTGCGGCTGAAGGCAGGCACACTGGAAGCGCTGTCTTCGGAAACCTGGAGCTATGCAGCCCCCTTTTTGCCCTCCGGTGCAACGCTGCCAATCTTCACGCCCCCCGGTGCAGTGGAGTTGCCGCTGTTTTTTCTGTCGCCTGTGGCAGTGATACCTGCCCAATCACCCGCACGTCCTGACCTGCCGCTAGAGCATCTGGGCGATCGCCGTATCCTGGAGCAGGTCTTGCTTCAGCTTCCTGCCGCAACCGCGCTCCACAAAATGCCCTCTCTGCTCAACCACCTGGCACAGATCCAGATTGCGCCCGCTGAATCGCCCAAAAAACCCTTTCACTCGGAGCTAGTTTGGCAAAGCAGCACTGACCCAATTGCTCACACATTCAGTCCTGATTTGCCTCTTTCGATTCGCAGCTAAAAATCTGGAAGTTATGAAATCTGGAAGCTATGTTCTGAAGCTATGTTCTGAACCTATGCTCTGAAGCCATGCTCAACAAACGCTCATCCCCAACCCTAGCTTATCCTCAAGCCTGATGGATGCGCTGAGACAGCAGTTGCTCTTCGAGGGCAGCGATGCGATTATACGCGGCTGTGAGTTGCGCCGTGAGTCGCTGAATTTGCACCTCCGGAGAGAGCGAGCGCTCTCCGCTGTGGCTATCCGACTCCAGAAAATCGTCATCCGACAGCACGTCTTTATGATCCATTTCTGTTTCTAAGCCATAGCGCTGATTATAGGATTGACGTGCTGAAGTCGTTCCTGAGGACGATCGCTGACTGCGATCGGCTAGCAGCACTTCCGAAAAAACTTCTGTGATTCTGTTGCTCAACTGCTCGATAACCTGGTGCAGCGCGTCAACTTTAGCATTTAACTCGACAATTTGTTCCCGGAAAGAGTCCATAATGACGCCTGTTCCCTTTTACTGAGTATGAGTCTATCTTATGAAAGGCTTGTCCATAGGTTCCATTTATTCCTGAATCATTTAACGTTTGGAAAATTCATCAATCAAGGGGCTTCGTGCGGAGACTCAAGGGTTTCAGCGATTTCTGTGGGTGTAGTCTTGATAACAGTTGCCCTTGCCCGCATGAGTTCCAGGCTTAACAGCAACTTGTGCAGAAATGTTTACATCAGGAGGCGAAAAATCGTCAGATCGCTGACGGGTTTCTCGCTTTATATTGCCTTAAGAATTGCCGAGAAATCATCAGAAGTATGGTTTAGAAAATATGGTTTAGAAAATATGTAGCGAGTGTGTAGCGAATACGCAGCTCACATGCGGCGAACATGCAGCGAATATGCGGCAAATATTCCTGGAATTCCTCAATTGTGCGCTGATTGTTGAAGATGTTGCATTGAGAATCGAACGGCTTCCTCTGAGGAGGATGTCTGAAAAGTCCTACTGTTTGTAGCAAAGCGTGCAAGATCCCCCTAAATCCCCCTTAAAAAGGGGGACTTTAAGGCGGTTTCCCCCCTTTTTAAGGGGGGCTGGGGGGATCTCTGAGTGCTTAACATTGCAGGTGATACCTTTTCAAACACCCTCTGAGCTTCTTTGCAATTAGAGGCGATCGCCCTTTGTTATCCAATGCCTAGATTCCGTGCCTAGATTCAATGTCCAGATGTTCAGTAATATGCCCCTATCTGGGATGGCAGGCCCATTCAGGGCGAGCATTTCAGATTAAACTGAGCGTTAAATAAGCCTCGAAATAAGCGTTGAATAGTGTGGCTGACCGCGTATGTTGAATTTTCAAGACTTCTTTACAAACTGCGCTGGATTTTGGAAGACGGAACGGATTTATCATTTCTTGCTGAAGGGCGATATTGAACGCTCCTACACAGAGTTTCGGGCAGACTCTCTCGATGCAGCGCAAAAGCAGCAAATTCTCAAAACGGCTTCGCCATCGGGTGAATTGGCTGGAATTCGGCTGGATCTCGATCAGGCGGCTCTGGGTCACACCTGTCCTGGCTTTGCCATTTCCTTTGATACAGAATCAGAACGGGGCGAAAAGGTGTCGATGAGCCTGAAGGCGCTGTTTGTGCCCGATGCGCTGGTGCTTCATGCCGACGAGCGCTACCAGGGATTGGCGCTGCCTGCGGCGGCGCAAGTGTCTACGGCTCCGGAGAGCGAGGTGATTCAGGGCTTTTATCTGCGGGATGAGGGCTATTCTGAGGCGGGGGCGATCGCCGGCCGATTTACCTATCAGCCCATTCGCCAGACCCTAGAAATGACGACGTTTTATAACCGCTCTGTGGCGGTGGATCAAATGCGGTTTATTGCGCCAGACGTGCGGATGCGAACCATCGTTACCTATCAGCGGCCGCCCGCAGGCGAAACGCCGACCGTGATTGACCTGATTGGCTTTGGCGTAGAGCGCAAAAGCTAGACCAAGCGACATTGCCCAAAGCCAATAGACCAGCGCTCCGCCGATCCCCCACCTGTGGCACAATAAACCGTACTGTTTGCCGAAGTAGAGAGACTTTATGACCATGAATGCCACGCTTCAAACGGCGCTTCAGCAGCGGACGGCGCTGAAGGTGATTAGCGGACTGACCAACTTTGAGGGCGATCGCGTCTGTGCCATCGTGCGCGCAGCAGAGCAAGGCGGCGCAACGTTTGTAGATATTGCCGCCAGCGCCGATCTGGTACGCCGAGTCAAAGGGCTGATCTCGCTGCCCGTGTGCGTGTCCGCCGTTGATCCCGAAGCCTTTGTGCCCTGTGTCGAAGCCGGAGCCGACCTGATCGAAATCGGCAACTTCGACGCTTTTTATGCCCAGGGTCGTCGGTTTGAGGCGGCCGAAGTGCTGGAGCTAACCCGCCGCACCCGCGCTCTGCTGCCCCACGTCATGCTCTCTGTCACCGTGCCCCACATCCTGACGCTGGATCAGCAGGTACAACTGGCGGAAGATCTGGTCAACGCCGGAGCCGACCTGATCCAGACCGAAGGCGGCACCAGCAGCCAGCCTGCTCACCCCGGCACGCTGGGCCTGATGGAAAAAGCCGCCCCAACGCTTGCCGCCGCCTATGAAATCTCCAAAGCGGTGAGCGTGCCTGTGCTGTGTGCGTCGGGTCTGTCGAGCGTGACGGCTCCACTGGCGATCGCCGCTGGGGCATCGGGCGTGGGCGTGGGATCTGCGATCAACCAGCTCAATAGCGAAGTGGCGATGGTCGCTGCGGTTCGGAGTATCGTGGAGGCGATCGCCACCCCGGTCAACGTCCGTCAATAGCCTGCGAAATCAGGTCGGCAAAACGGCGCTCAGGTGTTAACAGCGCGATGGGGCAGAAGAGTCGCCACCTGCTTCTCCATTTCCCCATCACGCTATAACCTGTAACTGCCAAGACTCGTCAGCACCGAACTCTGTGCGGCTGCGGTACTCTATGCGGCCGCGGTTTGTCTTGCCTGCTCCGCCTGAATCCGGGCTTCTTCGGCCAAAAACTCCGCAAGCTGCGACTCGATCTCGTCCTTGACAATCTGGCGATATTCCAGGAAATGCTCATTGAGCGCACAGATTGACAAATAGTGATCCCACACGCGGGGATTATGACGGAGGATGCCGATCAGATTTGCCCAAAAGCGGAACCGCGTCTTGCGAACCACGCCCTGCCGCCAGAACACGATCAGCATGGCGCGAATCACCGTCCACGACACCGAACGCAGCTTGGACTTGTGCTTTGGTGTGCCCAGCTTTAGAAAGTGACGATAGGTGCGGTTTAGATAGGTCATCGGGTCGTAGAGTTCCCAAAAAGCATTGACGTATTCCCGCGTGATTTCCTCCAGTGGGCGCGTCGGCACAAAGTTCATCAGCGTGGTCTGGTTGATATTCGCCACTTTGCCCCGCAGCCGCCCTTCTTTTTCCAGCCGATGCCACAGGGCCGTATCAGGAAGCGCCTGCAACATGCTGAACAGGGCCGTAGGCACGGCGGTTTTTTCCACAAACCGAACGATGCGATCGCCCGCCCCTGGCTTTTCGCCATCAAATCCGATGATGAAGCCTGCCATCACCCGCAGCCCTGCCGCGATAATCGCATCCACAGAATCCGACAGCGAATCGCGGGTGTTTTGGAACTTTTGCGTCAGGGCGAGGCTGTCTTCATCCGGCGTTTCCACTCCCAGGAAGACGGCGTTAAAGTTGCAGTCCACCATCATTTCCATGAGTTCGGGGTCTTTGGCCAGATCCACCGACGCTTCTGTGTTGAAGTGGAACGGATACTGATGCTCCTGCATCCATACTTTCAACTCCTTGAGCAGCAGTTTCACGTTGCGCTTATTGCCAATGAAGTTGTCATCCACCAGGAACACCGTGCGTCGCCAGCCCAGTTCGTACAGACGCTCCAGTTCTGCCAAAAGCTGCTGGGGTTCCTTAGTTCGCGGCTTGCGGCCATACAGCACGATGATGTCGCAAAACTCGCACTGAAACGGGCAGCCGCGTGAAAACTGCACCGACATATTGTCATAGGCATCCAGATTCAGCAGTTCAAACCGGGGAATCGGCGTAGTCGTGACATCTGGCTTCTCGCCATTGGCACGAAATACGCCCTGGGTGTCGCCCCGCTGCACCGCCTCCACAAACATCGGCAGCGTAATTTCGCCCTCGTCCAAGATCAAAAAGTCCGCGCCTGCGCCCTGCGGCTCGTGGGGCAGCGACGTGGCGTAGGGGCCGCCCACTGCGACCGATTTGCCGCGCCGCTTGGCTTCGCGGATCTGATCCATCATGTCGTCTGCCTGGACAATCATGCCGGAGATAATCACCATCTCTGCCCAATCCCACTCTGCCTCGGTGACGGGGCGGACGTTGCGATCGACCAGCTTAAATTCCCAGTCCTGCGGCAAAATGGCGGCGACGGTAATCAGCCCCAGCGGCGGCAGGAGTGCCTTGCGATCGACGAGGGCCAGCGCTTTCTCGAAAGACCAAAAGCTTTTTGGAAACGTGGGATATAGGAGCAGAACACGCATAGGGGTAGTGACCTCACACCGCCAATTTTTAAAGAAGGAGATTTACCAGTGGTTGTTCAGACGAAAACCACAGATCATTCCTCAGCAACTCTCTAGAAAATGCCTAGGAAGACTGGCTAGAAAATGTCTAGGAAGACTGGCTGCGAAAGAATGTCCAGGAAAAAGAATGTCTAGAAAGAATGTCTCGCTATTCTGCCAGGAGGCGGTGACTGCTTAGAAAATCTTCAGAGTGTCTTTAGCCTAAGTAACTTGAAGCACTCATTAAGAGCTTGCAGCACACATTACCACAGAGTTTGGGCTGGAGTGACGGATAGTGGACAGTTGATCCGCTTGTTGTCTATTTTTTTCCTGGTTGAACCTGTCCGATGAGAATCCTCTAGCAAACAGCTAAAAAGGGTTCAAAGCCCAGACTGCTAAAACCACGCTGAGCCTGAACCGGAATGGAAAGGGGGTAGCCAAACCCTGTAAAGAGTCCAAACCTATTACCACCAGCGGAGTTGCAGGTAGTTTCTTTCAGGGCGGCTCAGTTCTTCTTCGGTTAGCCATTCGGTGGGCTTGTAGGTGCGGAAGATGTGATCCCACCAATCGACGGCTAGCCCGAAGTTGTGGTTCCATTGGCCATACTTATGATGAACATAGTGGACAGGCATCTTCATCCAGAACACCTTAGTCGGGTTTTCGTGCTGGAGCTGGTGGGCGTAGGCAGAAAAGGCGGCGAAGGCGAGTGCGCCCGCGACCCAGCCGGGGGCCCAGGCGGCTGAAAAGAAGAAGGGCACGATCATGGCGATCGCACTGCCTTTGACGTAATCCAAAAACTCCCAAACTACGCCCTGCCCTTCATTGCGGCGATGATGATCAACGTGGCGCTTGCCGACGCTGTTGGGCTTGAAGTGCATCAGGCGGTGAACCCAGTATTCAACGAAGCTGGCAAAGATAAAGGCGGTTAGAAAAGCAATAGCAAGGGCGATCGCGCTCATAGCAACTCGTTAAGAACAGTAAAGACTCCACACCACGTTTTTTAGTGTGCCATGCGTGCCAGATTTTCGGGGGTTGTCCCTGTGACGGTTTGCGGGCGGGGAGTGGACGGTTTTTGGGTACGTTGCGGGGGAGGACAGGCGGTGAGTTTGGGTGAATCTTGCCACGAGAGGGCAATGAGCCCTGGCAAAGCAACTAGCCTTGGCAAAGCAACTAGCCTTGGCAAAGCAACGATCGAGGGCGATCGCCCACCGAAACCCTGCCCACCAAACTGGATTCAGCAGACATAATGGGAGAGACGATTTTTGCCCGTTGATTGTGTCCGATCAAACGCCAACTCCCGATCCGGCTCAACCCGTTGATCAGTTCCTCACGCCAGAGGAATGCGCCGAAGTAGACCGCGCCATGATGACCGCGAGCGATCGCTTTTCGGCCCGCGTGGCAATTTATTCGCTCCGCTGCCTCCAGCAGATCGCGCAGCAGAGCAACAGGGCGATCGCCGACCTCAGCCCCCAGCAAATCGCCAACTGGGTTGAGCAAGACCCCAGCCTCTCGCCCGAAAAAGGCTTCGACGATGCCTTTAAGGTGTTTTTTGGGCGGCTGGTCATTTCTTCGCTAAAGCCGCTGCACCAGATCGCCGCCGAAGCCGACCAGCCCATCGAAACCCTGACCGTGCCCCAGGTCGTTGCCTGGTTTGAGCAGTCGGCAAAGCAGCGGATCGAACGCCAAATGGAGCAAAACTAGTGGAGTAAAACTAGTGGAGCAAAACTAGCAGAGGCGCAGCGATGAACAATTCCCCCAACTCTCCGATAGGTTCCATGACGGCTCCCCAAAGCGTGTGGCAGGTCAAGCCCTGGTGGTGTCAGCCGTGGTCGATCGTGCTGACGGGCACGGGGCTGATCGGCGGAAGCTGGCTACTGCTGCATCGCGTCTGGCTGACGGGGCTGGTGGCTGTGCCCGTGCTGACGTGGATGGGCTTTTTTGTGCTGGTGTATCCCCGACTCTGGGCGGACGCAGTGCAGGGTCACGGAGAGACAGAATCTGGCGTTTAGCGATCGCCCCCAAGTCAAAAATTTTTTAGTCAAAAATTTTCCAGAGATTCCCGGAGAACTGGTTTCTGCGGCCGTAAAGGCAAGACAGAAACGTAAGACAGAAACGCAAGACAGCAGTTATCGCGCATAGTTCTCTCGAAGGCTCTCTAGGTTAAACGCATGAACCTTTCAACTCGGTCTGGGGCGACTCGATCTTGGGCGACGCGGCTTTGGGTGGCGAGTCTCTGCGGGGCGATCGCGCCGCTCCTAGTGGCACATACCCCGGCCTGGGCAAATCCCAGGGGGTTTGCGGGGAGCTATGTGGGGTCGGTGGTGAACCCCAGCGAATTTGAATCGAGCCTCCAGTCGGTGGTGCTGTCGGGCGGTTCGGCGGCCTGGCTGATGGAGCAAGCCATGAACGCTGGCCGACCCGCACCAGGACAGACCACCGCCCCCGATACTCAGTTTCACGGGCGGCTCGATTTGCCCAATTCGCCCATTTCCCTGCGGGGCACGCTGGTTTTGAACCAAGATATTGAGGCCGTCATGCCCAGCATCACCTATGACCTGCCCCTCGGCAGCGCGGCAAACGTCTACGCTGGGGCGGGCTTTGCCATCGTGCGACCGGGGGCCCAAACGCCGCTGGGCGATCGCGACGGTGTGGTGATTACCACTGGTGTTGAAGCCTCGGTGGGTCGGCGCGTGGTGGTGTATGGCGACGTGCGCTATCGCCCTGGGCCAGCCGCTGCAACGGAAAATATGCAGATGCAACTGGGCATCGGGCATCGGTTTTAGCGCCAATCGCCCAGAAGCCAAAACATCAAAAACATCAGGACTGGAGGGCGATCGCCTCGACACGCTGATAAATGGCGGCCAGGTTCACTTCCAGGTCACGGCGCAGGCGCTTCTCAATCAAGCCAACGGGCATCATGCGAGAGGGCTGTACCGTCAGCGTGTACGTTAAATTGGTGCTGTGGTCGGTGATGGGCTGGAGCGTCCAAGCGCCGAAGAATTCCTTAAAGTCCCCTTCTACCATTTGAAAGCGCAGTTCGCGGGGAAAGTTTTCCACCATATCCAGCACAACGCGGGCGCAAAACTTGAGCTTTAGCTTCCAGAGCGACTGTGCGCCGACCTGCTCTATACGAATGCCGCCGTCGGGATGGGGGATGCGGCGGCTCTCCTGGAGGTTGGGGATAAAGTCCGACAGATGCTCATAATCGGTCAATACCTCCCAGATGCGATCGCTCGGCTGAGGAATCTGGATGGTCGCCGAAATCTGCCGAGTGCGATCGCCCACGGGAACCACCTCGACCGCCACCGCGCTGCACAGCGATGGCTCCAGATCGAGGCTCTCGTCCTCCAGATCGAGGGTTTCCAGGTCGAGATCGGCGTTAGACATGGCGGGTGTACTTCGCGGCAAGTGGACGATCAGGCTCCAAGTGGCACAGACAAAATCCTGGTGGCATCTTATCAAGGATTTGTCAGGGATTTGATCCGTCTTTGATTAGGACTTACGCAGTTGGACGATTTCTCGCGGGCTGCGCTCGCGAGAAGTCGTCCAAAACTCAGAAAGTTTAATCGCAAGTGCATAAGTCCTATTTGAGTGTGGCTATGGAGTGGGCAACCCGATGGGTTCTTAACGGCTCAAGTCAGGAGATTGGGGCAGGGTGAGCGTAAAGCAGGTTTTCCAGAGATCGGCTCCAGAGAGCGGCTGGCTGGTGACGGCGATCGCCCCGCTGAGGTGAGCCGCTAGCCCCTTGACCAGCGCCAGCCCCAGCCCAATGCCGGGAATCGCCTTTTGCGTTGCGCCCTGGCCCCGGCGAAATTTTTCAAAAATCACCGGAATTTCCTCTGGCGCGATACCTGCGCCCATGTTGGTTAGGCTGACCACCACCTGGGGCACCGATTCGGCAACGTCCAGGCTGGCCTTGAGGAGGATCTTGCTGCCGGCCTCGCCGTATTTTTTGGCATTGGTCAACAGTTCCGTCAGGATGCGGTGCAAGCTGTCGGGATCGGTGCGAATCATCAGCGGTCGCCCCGGAACCTCTGCCTCCAGCGTCATTTGCTGTTCGGCCAGGCTATCTGCCCAGGCTTCCTGCAAATCGCGCAGGACATATTGCAAATCAAGCTGCTGAAACTGCGCCATAGCGGACTGCGACTCCAGCTTTTGCAGGGTCAGCAGGTCGTTAATCAGGCGTGTTTCCTGAGCGCACTGGGCTTCTAAGATCTCCAGGTAGCGATCGCGCTGCTCCGGAGCCAAATTTGCCTCCCGCAGCATCCGAATCGCCACTTTCATGCTAGTCAGCGGAGTCAGCAGTTCGTGGCTAACGGTGCTGAGAAATTCCTCCATCACCTGATTCAGCCGCCGCAGTTGCTCGACCTGCTGGCGCGTCTTTTCGTAGAGCTTGGCCTGCACGTCCAGACTGCGCTGAAGCTGGGCCGTGCGCTCGTCCACCAGCGAGTTGACCTGGCGCAGGGTGCGCGTTTGAATAATCGCTGTGCTGAGCTGGGCCGCCACCATCCGCAGAAAAGCCACCTCCTCTGGCAGCCAGTAGCGGGGCTGGCGCTGTTGCACTACCAAAATGCCCAAGACCGTGCCCTGGTTTTCTAGCGGGACGAGCAAAACGCTGGGCAGGGTGGCCAGGTCAAACACCTCCGCTGCCTGAATTGGCTCTGCCAAATCGGCCACACCGCACTGCGATTCGGAATAGCTGGGCAGGGCGATCGCCAGATCGGGGTGGGCAAACACCTGTTGACACAGCCCGCAGTCCGATAGCTGAAATGAGGGTTTAGAGGCGACTTCTTCCTCAGCCGAAGCTCTAGAAGATGCCACAGAAGCCGAGGGCGCTGGCGCAGTGGATGAGGGCACCGGAAACAGGCTTTCCACCGTGATTCGCACGCCCGACCGATGAGAGTTGGTGCGGCCCCTGTGGAGCGGGTCTTTGTACTTGTAAAGCGCCACCAGACCTCGTTCGACCTGCAACGTGGCGATCGCCCCTTCCAGCGCCAGTTGAAAAATTCGCTCGGTGGCCCAAGCATTGCGAACTGCGCTGGTGAGCCGCTCAATCAGCGTTTGAGCCTGAAGCTGCTGCTGCACCTGCTGCTGGAGTTGAATCTGAGAGATGGCGACCGAAACCTGGCTAGAAACCGTTCTGAGTAGCTGCATGTCTAACTCCGTCCACACGTAAGGCTGCGATTTCAGGACGACGAGTACGCCATTCGTCCATCCCTGAAACCGGATTTTGCTAACGAGGATCGATCCAGGATTAGACCAATTCACCAGGCGATCTGGATCAGCCGCGATAGGAGCCGAAAGATCCCTGGTGCTTTCCTGCACAGGAGTTGGAACTTGGGGCAGCCATTGATACAGGAGGTCGCCGGACTCGTCCTCGGCATCTGGGGGGAGGGGCAGGGCAGAAGCTTGCTTGAGGGTCGAGAAATTTGAAATCGACAGGAGTTCCGTTCTGGCGAGGGGCGATCGCACGGCGGGCAGTTCTAGCAGATCCAGCAGCGGCCGCAGCGAACGAGACAACGTGGGGGGTTGTCCTGGCTGCCAGTAGAAGGCTTGGGTCAAGCCCTGGCTGCGGCTCAGTATGCCGACTGCACAGGCACTTGCGCCAAGCCGCTGGGCAAGAACCGTCAGCAATTGACCAAGCGCCACCTCGGAGGAGGCACTGTCCACCAACAGTTGGAGCCAGTCTGGTGCTGCATCTGGGCGATTTCCCCAGGGATCGCTTCGCGAATCGCAAGGAGAAGCTGACTCGAAGGATGCTGTGGTTGGAGCATCGTCATGTTGGGATAGCGGGAAACGCTTCGCCATCGTCAATTCAGCCACCTTTTGAAAAATTACCGTGCAGAAATGCAGCCTGGATAGAACGAGGGAACCTAGTTGATCGAGGTTGCTTGACCTTGATCAATTTTTATCGGCCTTCTGAGCGGCTTACAACTCTATCCATTCGTCATAAATTACCTAACGCTTTAGCTCTGATAAACCTACCAGAACCAAACATTTAGATAATTTTTAGACTACGAAGATACGAAAGGGGCAGATGCCGAGATAAACCGTCATGGGATCGAGCCACTTACCCATTCAAGAAAAACTTAGAAAATCAGAGAAATTTAGACAGAATGAGATCAATCACTGACGGGCTGCTAAAACATGGTGGCTTGCTCCAGATTACACGCTGGATAGAACAGCAGAATCCGTGATTTCCCTACGATTCGGGGCGATCGCCCGCAGGTCGTATAAATCCAAGGGTCAGGGTTGCGAAAGCAGTATGCTAGAACGCATGTATCTCCGTAAAATGTCTCTAGGACGCTTGATCAACACCCCGTTTTGAACCGATCCCCTCTTCGTTCTTCCCTCTTCGTTCTTCCTTCTTCGCTCTCCCCTTCTCCCCCCATGACATTTGCACAACACTGCTTTTCTGCGCTTCAAGCCATTGGTACGGTCAAGGGCCCAGGCGAGGCATCGACGCAATACGTGTTTATCACGGCCGACAATCGCTTTGTCAAAGTGGGAGAGTTTGTGTTTTATGAGGCGATCGCCGATGAGGGGGCAAGGCTGCAAATTTTGGGCAAAATCTCCGACCGCTGCCTAATCGACCATCTGCCCGACCGCATTTTTGCCGATACCGAAATCAGCCCAGAGGCGATCGCCGCGCTAGTCGGGTTTTCCTACACCAATCCCGAAATTTACGAAGTCACCGTCGAGGTCATTGGCTACTTTCACAAAGCGCTAGGCTTCATCAACCCGCGACAGGCTCCCGATCCCGGCGCAAAGGTCTACCTTGCCAGCGACGAATGTTTGCGGCAAGTGCTGAACAAAAAGCAGCTTGGCGACGTGGGCGCGGCGCATCTGGGATCATTGCTGCTGCGCGAGTCGGGAGCAGTGCCCGTGGTGGTGGATGTGAAGGAACTGGTTAGCACCCACATGGCAATTCTGGCGGGCACAGGGTCAGGCAAGTCTTATCTGGCGGGGGTGCTGGTCGAAGAACTGCTGTCGCCGCAAAACCGGGCCGCAGTGCTGATTTTTGACCCCCACGGAGAATACAGCACCCTGGCTGAAATGCAGGGGCATAGCCAGTTTGCCGACGAAGACGGCTACGCGCCCAAGGTGCGGGTGTTGACCCCGGATGATGTGCGGATTCGGGTGTCGTCGCTGGATTATTACGACATCCTGGCGCTGCTGCCGGAGATGAGCGATCGCCAGCAAGCCATTCTCAGCAAAGCGTTTTCGCTGCTGCATAGCCACCGCAAGGGCGACTATCGCTGGACGATCAACGACCTCTATGCCGCCGTGGAGCAGGCCGACACCGCCACCGATGAAGAGGGCAACACGAAAATCGGCAGCTCTGCCGGGGCGCTGCAATGGAAGCTGGAAAAACTGGCGCGATCGCCCTATTTCCATACCTACGAGCATCTGTCGCCCCGCGACCTGTTTCAGCCGGGCCAGGTGACCGTGCTGCAAATGAACGAAATCAGCCAGGAAGAGCAGCAGGTCATCTGCGCCGCCGTGTTGCGGCAGGCCAACCACGCCCGCATGAACACGCAAAAGGGCAACCTCGCCCCCGACGACGAAAACTATCTGCCCTACCCCGTATTCATCCTGCTGGAAGAGGCGCACCGCTTTGCCCCGGCCCACGACCCTTCCCGCTGCAAAACCATTTTGCGGACGATCCTCAGCGAGGGGCGCAAGTTTGGGCTGGGCGTGGGGCTGATTACGCAGCGACCGGGCAAGCTAGATTCCGATGTGCTGTCGCAGTGCATGAGCCAGTTCATCATGCGGATTGTCAACCCGGTGGATCAGGACAGCCTGAAATATGGCGTGGAGGCGGCGGGGCGAGACCTGCTGAAGGAACTACCCGCCCTGACGAAGGGACAGGTGATCGTGTCGGGAGCCTGCGTCAATACGCCCGTGCTGTGTCGCGTGCGATCGCGCCATACCACCCACGGCGGCGAAACCCTAGATGCGCCCGCCCTCTGGCAGCAGCACTTCCAGGCGCACCAGATCCGCGCCCGCGAAATCGAGCAAGCGCCGCTGGCCGCCCGCAGTCGCCCCAAGACCGTGCGCGGCGTGAGTATTGATTAGCATTGATTCGGGGGAAGTGGGCGATTCCTTTGGAACGCTTTGCTAACGCCCCCTTATCCTGCTTCGCCAATCGTTTCGCCAAAATAGCTGGCGAGATAGTGGGTCATCAGGCGCTTGGTTTCAGCAATCAGGCGAGCGCGAAGGGATGCGTCGGCCTTGAGCGAGAGCCACAGCAAATTGCCCACCGACTCCACCACCACCAGGGCGATCGCCCGCCGCTGTGCTGCATCCAGCCCTGGCCGTAGCCGCCCCAAAAAGTCTGCTAGGTCATCTACGATGCGGGCCTCGTAGGTGTCCATTTCGGCGATCGCCCCCGCCGTCATCAGCCCCAGCACCTGCTCAAACACGGCTCGATAGCCCGGCTGGTGGGTCATGAAATGGTCGAACGCTTCCACCACACGATCGACATAATCCGCCAGGGGCATGGGTTCAGGCACGGCAGCATGGAGGCTGGCAAAGAGTTCGTATTCTTGCTGCATGTAGCGATCGGCCAGTGCCTTCAAAATCGCCGCTTTGTCGGGAAAGAACTGATAGAGCGACCCGATCGGAACCTGGGCACGAGTGGCGATCGCCCTGGTGGTGGTTTGTTCATAGCCCTGCTCGATAAACAGCGCCTCGGCTGCGTTCAAAATTTGGCTGACCCGCTCCTGGCTGCGGGCCTGCTTGGGCTGGCGGCGCATGGTGCCAGACGGGATATCTGGCAGGGGCACATCGGACGGGAGGGCAGTCATCGCAAGACCGAGAGAGACAACAGTAGGGCAGCGCTTGAGAAACGCTCCTTCAAAATCTTAGGGGACAACGGCTTGACAAAACATGAACGTAGTTCGTATTTTATAAACATGAACATCGCTCATTTTTTCTTGAAGTAGCGTCCATCCTGACTTTGCAATCCCGACTTTGCAATCCCGACTTTGCGATCCTGACCTCTCCACATTGACCTTTTCCAGGAGCTTTTCTATGAAACCGCTGACCTCTGCGTATCCATCGATCACCGAAATCCGCCAATCTCTGGCAATCAACCCTTTTCCGTCCGGCGAGCGCGATCGCAATGTCCAGTTTTTGACGATGCTCAAGGCTTTCTTTTCGCTGCTGGCGGCCGATGCCGATGCTGACCTGACAGCCGTAGACGAACTGAGCCTGTCGCTGGTCGATAGCGATGCCTATCGGCTGGCCGCGGCTGAGATGCAGCGCGATCCAGACGTTGCCGCGCTAATCCAGGAGCGCTACCAGCCGCCCACCCACGACCTCGATCGTTTGATTACTTATCCAGTCGGCTCTCTGGGGCAAGTTTACGCAGCGATGCTGCAAGACAGCGGTTTCGAGCGGATCGAGATGCCGCTGGATCTGACCACCGACACCGCCTATGTAGAATATCGCTGGCAGCAGACCCACGACCTCTGGCACGTTGTCACAGGCTTTAGCACAGATGAAATTAGCGAAATTGGGCTGCAAGCTTTCTATTTGGCACAGTTTCGGCTGCCGCTGGCGGGAATGCTAGTCGCCAATGCGCTCATCGGCACGACGCTGCTGGCCCCCGAAGCCATGCCTGACCTGCTGCGGGCAATCGCTCTCGGCTGGGAACTGGGAGAGCAGGCCAAACCTCTGTTTGCTCAGCGCTGGGAGGAGGCATGGGAAAAGCCCGTGCGCCAGTGGCGGGCAGAGTTGGGGCTGCCGCTGGAGGGCGTGTTGGGGCGATGAAGGTAGACGATAAGCCAGAGTTTGGGGTGCAGGGCTTCAAGTCTGGGGAGACTCCTATGAAGATGAAATCGAATATGAAATCGTCCTCGTGCTGTCTTTGGCTATGGATGCTTCGGAGTAGCTATCCCTGGGGCGGGCTATTGTTGCAACTGGCCCGGCTGCTGTGGATTGGCAACGAGCGGCGATCGCGCGAACGACTACGCCTGTGGCGGCTCTGGCTGCGGATTGATTTTGCAAACCTGCTGGCGATCGCCATCGACCTGATGCAGCCTGAGTTTTGGGTATAGCCTTACTGCTCACGCACGCAGACTCCAGGAAGGGCGATCGCCCTTCATCTCCTAACACCTGTACCTTAGCGACTATAGGGTTGCTCTAGACTTAAGCCGGAGATGACTTGGTAGTGCTTCACATTGAAAGTGCAGAGGGTTGCGCTACGCCCAACCGCACAGGCCGCGATCAAAGCATCAATCAGACCCATCTTGTGAGACATATGATAGGCTCTAAAGTTAAATAGGGCACAAGCACAGTCAGTTTCGGTCAGCCAAACATATAGTTAAAGGCGCTACAAGGTGTAGGACTTTACGCGCCTACTTTCGAGCATCCTGAGTCAATTCCATAACGACAAAGCTGGGGATGCTTGGCAGTGCTTGAACAGAGGCAAACCAAGCCAGTGCTGGTGCATACCCCCGCTGAATGTCAACCATGACATCGGTATCGACGAGATACATTCACTACCTAAGCCCGCTCATGGTGTTCAGCTTAGTCTCGCAACCAGCAGGCGTTTTCCTGGCTGTCAGCAGTATCGGGGCGAGAGTTGATTACCCCGACGCTTTCCCAGTAGGCGACTAGCTCAAACCCTGTTTTGGTCTGAAATACCGTAGTTTAATTCCACAATAAGGCAATTAGTCGAGAGGCCATCACGCTTTCTTTCGCACGGCGACCTGGTGTGACTGGTGCAATAGCTCAAGCTGACTCTTGAAGGTGGCGAGAAAGGCATCGATCGCCTCTTTGGTGCCGTAGCCCGTCAGCCCAAAGTCGTAGTCGTCGAAGATGAGGATGCCGCCGGGTTTGAGAACGAGCCAGCTTAGCAGGCCGTCGGTCATCACGTCGGGCGCGTGGTGAGAGCCATCGACATAGATAAAGTCGAAAGAGTCCAGGGGAAGCGATCGCACGACATCCTTGGATACCCCGACTCGCTTGGTCACTTTCTCGGCAGCCCCGGTGCGGGCAATGTTCGCATCAAACCGGGCTTCGATGCCCTCGGTGTCGTGATCCAGCGACAGATTTTCGGAACTGCCCGCAAAGGTATCGACGCAGGTCAGCCGCGCTGTGGGATGGGTCAGCACATTTTCCAGCAGCCAGCAGGCCGATCGCCCCTCCCAACTGCCAATCTCCAGCGCATTCAGGTTTTCCCGCCCCGCCA
The DNA here is from genome assembly GCF_015295965.1 of Thermoleptolyngbya sp. M55_K2018_002. NCBI lineage: Bacteria > Bacillati > Cyanobacteriota > Cyanophyceae > Oculatellales > Oculatellaceae > Thermoleptolyngbya > Thermoleptolyngbya sp. M55_K2018_002. The sequence goes on along the minus strand of NZ_DVEA01000334.1, from coordinate 5,215 downwards.
ATGCCCCAAGCTGTTCCTGCCAGAGCCAGACGTTGCGGCTAAACCAGTCCTGAGTAAACTCGTAGCCCTTGGCTTGAACGTCATCCTGGTATGCAATCCGCTGCAATTCGGCGCGGGCCGGGGCCAGGTCAGGGCAGAGTTCGAGCGCCTGCTGAAAGTAGCCAATGGCGCGATCGCGCTCCCCCATATTCAGATACGACACGCCGATGTTGTAGAGCAGCCGCGCCTTCTGAAACGCGCCCAGGTCTGGCGCAGCGTCGAGCGCCTGCTGAAAATAGGACAGCGATTGGGCAAAGTCGCCCTGGCGATAGAGCGTGTTACCCAGGTCTACGTAGGCTTTGATCAGGCGTTCGGTGGGGCTGAGTGACTGCATGATGAGCTAGAGCGTTGAATTGAGAGCGTCTTTAAGCGTCTTGATCTTTAAGCGTCTTAATTTAAACGTATAAGGTTTTGAGCGTATAAGGTTGAGGTCGGCGTGGCGCGTGAGGCTTTGTAAGGGTTTTGTAATTTCGGCATCCGCAAAGCTCTTATTTTACTGGGAAGACTCCTTGCATTTCTCACCATTTCCATCCCCTCCGTCGAGGTCGTAGCGGGGTGAAAGTTTGAAGAACGCTGGGTCTGCCTGCTGCGATTTCGGTTTGCTGGCTTGAAAGGAAGCGGGCGATCGCGTCACAATAGAATTAGTTAAATTACTTAACACTTTTAATTTCCCTTATTCATCTGCCTTTTGCGCTCCGACATGGTTTTAGATTCGCGTTCCTTGGTTGACCACGCTGGCTCGGTTTTAGAAATTTCGAATCAGCAGAGCGTTTCCCAACCCTCTCCAGTAGACAGTTTTACCCATCGGCTGGATTATGACGTGGCGATCGCCGGAGGGGGCATCGTCGGGCTAACCCTGGCCTGCGCGTTGAAACACTCCGGGCTGCGAGTGGCGGTGATCGAGGCGAAGCCCATCGAGGCGGGCTTTTCCTGGCGGCGGGCCTACGCGCTAACCCTGATGACAGGGCGCATTCTTGCTGGGCTGGGGCTATGGGACAAAATTCTGCCGCAAATTGCCACCTTTCGCCAGATCCGGCTGGCAGACGAAGACTCGCCCGCTGTGGTGACGCTCCAGCCCCAAGACCTGGGCACAGCGGAACTGGGCTATGTGGGCGAACACCACGTCTTGCTGCGATCGCTCTACGAAGCCCTGGACAATGCGCCCAACCTCACCTGGCACTGCCCCGCAACGCTGGCGGCGGTGGACTATGAATCCGATCACGTCACCCTGCATCTGGAGCAGGAGGGCGAACAACGGCAATTCACCACGCAACTGCTGGTGGCAGCGGACGGAGCGCGATCGCCCCTGCGGGAATCGGCGGGCATCGGCACCCACGGCTGGCAATACTGGCAGTCCTGCGTGACGGCGGTGATTCGCCCCGAAAAAGACCACGGCAACGTAGCCCGCGAACACTTCTGGACGAGCGGCCCTTTTGCCACGCTGCCGCTGCCCGACAACCGCTGCCAGATCGTGCTGACGGCTCCCCATGCCGAAGCCAGAGCGCTGCTAGAGACAGAAGAATCGGCATTTCTGGCAGAGCTAGAACGACGCTATGGCGGGCAGTTGGGGCGGCTGGAACTGGTGGGCGATCGCGCGTTGTTCCCGGTGCGGCTGATGCAGAGCGATCGCTACGTGCAGCCCCGGCTGGCGCTGGTGGGCGACGCGGCGCACTGTTGCCATCCCGTCGGCGGCCAGGGGCTGAATCTGGGCATTCGGGATGCAGCGGCGCTGGCGGAGGTGCTAACCCAGGCGCACGCCACAGGCAAAGACTTGGGCACCTTGCCCGTGCTGAAGCGCTACGAGCGCTGGCGAAAGCTAGAGAACTTAACCATTCTGGGCTTTACCGACCTGCTGGATCGCACCTTCTCCAACCGCTGGCGGCCCCTGGTGATGGCGCGACGGCTGGCGCTGCGGCTGATGGGCGGGCTGTGGCCGCTGCGGTTTCTGGCGCTGCGGCTGATGACGGGGCTGGGCGGGCGATCGCCCCAACTCGCCCAACACCCTGGGAAACCCTAATTAAAGCGTTAGTGAGTCCTGTAGTACCGGGCTTTCAGAGAAAAGACGCTACACTAAACCACATTTGTCGCATTTGTCGGTTCATGTGTTTGCGCTATGGAATCTCTGGTTGAACCTGTCTCGATTGAAGAGAGCTTAAAGCAGTTTTTGCTGGTGATCTCGGCGGCGCTGATTATCGCCGTACTGCCGCAGAGTATCCCCTGGATGCGGAAGCTGCCTTACACTGTGCTGCTGGTAATCGCGGGCATGGGGCTGGCGCTGCTGGATATTCATTTCTTTTCGCCATCGCCAGAGCTAATTCTGTGGATCTTCCTGCCGCCGCTGCTGTTTGAGGCAGCATGGAACATTCGATGGCGCGAACTCCGCCGCAACCTGGTTCCCATCGCGCTCTATGCCACGCTGGGCGTAGTGGTGACGATCCTGGGCATTGCGTTTGCGCTGGCGCAGTGGGCCGATTTTCTCTGGCCGGTGGCGCTGCTGACGGGCGCGTGTCTATCGGCGACCGACCCGGTGGCGGTTAGCACGCTGCTGCGCGAACTGGGCGCACCCTCGCGGCTCAAGGTGCTGGTAGAAGGCGAGAGCATGTTCAACGACGGCACGGCTGTGGTCGCCTTTAGCCTGCTGCTGGGGCTGGCGACGGGCACAGAAACCTTCGATTTGCAAAACCTGATCGTGGAATTTGCCTCGGTCGTGGGCATTGGCGTGGGCGTGGGGCTGCTGGTGGGCTTTGGCATTTCGCTAATCACCAAACAATTTGACCTGCCGCTAGTAGAGCAGTCCTTGACGCTGGTGGGAGCCTACGCCGCCTATCTAATTGGCGAAAACCTGGGCGGATCGGGCGTGATCGGCACCGTCACCGTCGGGCTGATCATGGGCAACTTTGGGTCGCGGGTGGGCATGAACCCCCGGACGCGGGTGGTGGTCAGCGAGTTTTGGGAATTTATCGCCTTTTTCTTTAATTCAATCCTGTTTTTCCTGATTGGCGACCAATTGCTGATCGACTCGGTGTGGTCGGGCTTGGCGGGCATTGCCGTGGCGATCGCCGCTGTTTTGGTGACTCGCGTCGTGGCGATCGCCCTGCTCACAGCCATCAGCAACCGCATTACCACCGTCGATATCGGCTGGAACCTCCAAACCATGCTGTGCTGGAGCGGGCTGCGGGGTGGCGTTGCGCTGGCGCTGGCCCTCAGCGTGCCCGAAACCGTGCCCCAGCGAGATGCCCTAATCGCGGTGGTGTTTGGCACGGTGTTTTTCACCATCCTGGTGCAGGGCATCACGGTCAAGCCGCTGTTGCAGGCGCTCGACCTGATCCAGGCAAACCCAATCCAGCAGCAGTATCTAGAACTCATCTCGCGGGAAACCGCTCTGCAAAAAGTGCTGGACTATATGCAGCAACCGGGCACGAGTGCGGGCATTGATCCAGCAGCGTTCCGGGCAGAGCGGGCCACCATCGAGTCAGAGCTATTGAAATTGCAGCAGCAGAGTCAGGCATTATCCCAGCAAGATCCGTCTCTAGCAGAGTTGGGGGTCGAGACGCTGCGAAAAGAACTGTTGGCCGTGGAATCCAACGCCTACTACGAGCTGGTGCAGCTAGGGCGGCTCAACCAAGAACCTCCGGCCCTGCTGGAAGCAATCATCAACGCGGAGGAAAATCCCCACTCCCCAGCGCCAGCCGCCAAGCCAGGAAACGCCGCCGTTGCTGCCACCAAAGAAAGCTAACCCCTGAACCCTCAAGCCCAGGGACCCGGTGGCTGCTCCGGCAGATCTTCGGAATGTACCTGCTGGTCATACAGTTTGAACCCGCGAGACTGGTAGTTTTTCAGCGCGTAGGGGCCATCCAGGCTGCATGTATGCACCCACACCCGCTTTGCCCCCATCTTCCAGGCTTGCTGCGTGCCCACGGTCAGCAAGTGTCCACCCAGCCCTTGCCCCATGAACTGCCCCAATAGCCCAAAGTAGGCAATTTCCACATTCTCATCGGGCTGCGCCTCCAGTTCTACATAGCCTGCTGGCGTACCCGACACATAGGCTACCCAGGTTTGCACCTGCGGGCGATCGAGATAGCGCAACCACTGCTCATAGCTCCAAGACAACCGCTGAAGCCAATACCAGTCGCCCCCGACCGCCGTATAGAGAAAGCGGCTAAACTCTGGCGACGGAACCTTGGCCTGCATGACCACTAGATCGGCACGGCTGGATAGGGTGGGGCGCAGCCACTCTGGGCTGAGCATTTCCAAATACCAGGTGGTGACGGGGGTGAGCATGGGAGAGGATTGGGTTGTGGATGGGCAGGGGGAAAAGTAAAGCGGGCAGAGCGTGCGTCCAGAATCCCTGCCTTCTGTCTCCTGACCCTTCTTTCAAAGCTGCGATCGCACTGCCGGATAAAGTTGAGCAAAGCGCTGATAGGCGGTTTCTAGGGCAGGGGAAGGGGGGTAGGGAACGGTGATCTGCGGGGCGGGGGCGATTTGCGTCGCACTCCCTCCAGGCATCGCCTGCTTCTCTTTCCAGGGTTCCCCTATTTGTCTATCTTGCCCGATTCCCAGCCGCGCCAGCAGAGCCGTTCCTCGAGCCGAGGCCGATCGGGTTTCGACGCTGTGTAGCGGACGCTGAAGCACATCGGCCAAAAGCTGTCGCCACTGGGGATGCAGGCTGCCGCCGCCCGCCAGATACAGGGTATCGGGATTTGCCCCGGTTGCCTGGAGTGCCGCAAAGCCCTGAGCAATGGCAAAGGCAACGCCCTCTAGCGCGGCGCGGGCCAGGTGGGCGCGGGTGTGGTGCAGCCCCAGCCCAATCCAGGCTCCGGTGGGGGTGGGGTCTAGGTGGGGGGTGCGTTCTCCGGTGAGGTAGGGCAAGCACACCAGCCCGTCGCAGCCCGGTTCCACGGTAAACGCCTGGTCGTAGAGGTCGGTCCAGCTTAGGCTCAGCAGTTGCCGCACCCACTCTAGCGCCAGCCCCGCATTTTGCATGGCGGCGAGGGTATACCACTGATTCGGGAGGGCCGCGTGAAACAGGTGGGTGCAGCCGTGCGGGTCGAGGGTGGGGCGATCGCCCACCAGCGTAATTTGTGCGCCTGTGCCGAGGGTAAGCTGGCAGGCTCCAGCCGTGGTCAGTCCGCTCCCTAGCAGCGCGGCGGCAGTATCGGCGGCTCCGGCCACCACG
>NZ_DVEA01000179.1:0-4140 GCF_015295965.1 Thermoleptolyngbya sp. M55_K2018_002 | reverse complement strand
TAAGGCTTCAGGTGAAAGTATAGCGATGGCTTTCGACGATTTTCTAAATCGTAACTTATGTTTTCTTTTGAAAATAATTAAAAGCAAAAACTTCGCGATCTTACTTGGTAATTGATAGGTAAATACCTGTCAGCACGACCGCAAAGGCGATCGCATCCATCAGGCTAATGGTCTGCGAAAACGCCACTAGCGCCAGCCCTGCGGAGATTATCGGCACCGCCAGCAGCACCACCGACACCACACCCGCCGAAAACCGCTTGAGGCTATAGGTAATCAGCCCGTGGCCACCCATTTGCGTCACCAGCGCCAGCCCCACGACGGCCGCCGCGCTCGTTCCGCTTGGGGGCAGGGGCGATTCGCCTTGGAGCAGCACAGTGGGCAGCAGCAGCAGACTGCCGATTGCACATTCGCCCATTGCCAGCAGGGGCACCGAAAAGCGCGATCGCAACTGTTCCATAATCAAAATTTCGGTGGCAAACAGCAGCGCCACGCCCAGGGCCGCCGCATCCCCCCATAGGCTGTTGTCGCCGCCGCCAAAGTCGTCGATGCCGATGGCGATCGCCCCGACCACCGCCACCATCATGCCAATCAAAAATCGCCTGCTAAACTGCCGCCCCAGCACCAGCCATGCGCCCAGCGTGGTGAAAAGCGGCATCATGTGGGTAAACAGCGAGGCTTTGGCAACGCTGGTCTGGGTAAACGACCAGGCCAGCAGCACCAGCGACAGCGCAAAGCAAACGCCCGCCGCCAGCAGCAGCAGCCAGTCCGAAACTTTTGGTGGATTGGTCTTACGAAATTCTGGAATCAAATCAGGCTGGCGCAATGCCTGAATGCCGTTTAGCGCAGCAAAGACGATCGCCGCGATGATCAGACGATTGAGGGCGATCGCGTTGGGACTCATCTCGCGCCCCGCCGTCACAAAAAAGATAGAGCCAATGGAAATGCCAAATAGGGCCAGCCCCAGCGCTGCGGCCGCCTGCCAGTCTGCGGGGCTGCTTTGTCCGGCCTGGCCCGCCGAAGACTCGGCCGCGGCCTGCCATTCTAGCTCCGTCCAGCCAACTTCCAAACCTGCCGCCAAATCGGTCATTTGCGGCTCCAGATTTTGTTCTGCGTTACTCAAAGTTGCCCGACCGCTTGCTGCCTGCCTAAACCTTACGTTTGACTTCTGCACTATAACTTTTGCAACTTCTGCACTATAGAGCAATTCGCCTCAGGAAATTGTGCGCGTTGCTCAGGAATCGAGCATCACCGACTCATCGGGAATCACCGGGTCGTATTGTCGGCAGCCTTCGCAGGGGCCCGACGGGTTGATGGCGCAGCGGAGGTAGCGCGATCGCGCGTTGTAGCGACAGGTAAAGTCTCCAATCAGCAGCCCGATGCCTTCGATGTAGCGCAGGTCTGGCGTGGGCTGGAGGGCGGGGAGTCCTCGATGGGCGATCGCTTCTAGCGCATGGCGCAGTCGCTCTTGAGCCTGGGCATCGGCTTGGCGCATGATCCAGAGCGACACCAGCGAGGGGGTGAGTCCAATCATCAAAATGAGCAGCGCAACCATCACAGCACAGTGTTTGCAAAAACCGATGCAAAAACCGAGTGGTAAAACCGAGTTTTCTTCATGCTAATGCCAGATGGGGCAAAAGGCAGAGGGCAGAAACAGCAACGGGCAGGGAGAATCGAGCGGGCGATCGCTCTTTATCTCACTGCCCATCACCAAAGCTTGCGGCATCACAAGCCATAGCCAGGCGACTTCAATCCAAAGCAGCCTGCTTCTTGGTACATAGAGCCAACTTAATGGCTCCGCCCAAGAGGATGTTTGAATAGTCCTACTGTTTGTAGCAAAGCGTGCAAGATCCCCCCAAATTCCCCTAAAAAGGGGGACCTTAAGGCGGTTTTCCCCCTTGTTAAGGGGGCTAGGGGGGATCTCTGAGTGCTTAACATTACAGGCGATACCTTTTCAAACACCCTCTAAGGAAACCTTCTATTATTCCTAGATTATTCGATTGATTCGATTAGTTGTCGTAGACGCGGCACTCTGCGGCTTCGGGGTTGTCGTCGCAATATTGCTCCAGCGAAGTCTTCTCTACTTCCTTGTCGCGCTGGTGGGAGGCTTCTGCCTGGAGTTCCTCAACCGCATCCCAGGCGGCAGCGCACTCGGCAGATCCGTCGCCCTTGAGTTCACAGACTTCGCGAGCTTCTTGGCGCTCTTGTTGAATTTTGGCTTGGATATCGCTCATAGATTTCAGTGGCTCTAAAGTTGCAAATTTGATTCTAAGGTTCGAGCTTCAAGCTCTACTAACAAGCTCCACTAAGGAGCATAGGAAACATCTAATCTGAGAGACATCTAATCTGAGACGGATCTGAGCAGCAGCGCTCAGAACAGGCATCTCGGTAGAAGGCATCCAGACAGATCGTGCGAGGAACCTCTCGGTAGCAGGCCGGTATCCTTTTTCTTAGAGTACCCTGAGGACGGGAGCCGTCAAGAGAATGGCGGGAATGTCTTAAGGTCTTAAGGCAAGGGGTCTGTCTACCTAAAGTTGGAATCAAACAGGTTTTTGTCTCGTCTCCATGCTAGCAAGCGATCGCCCTTTCCCGTGGGTCGAGATATCCCGACTGTCCCATTCGGCACTACCATTTTTCTATGAGTAGCTAGTTGTCACTGATACGAGGGGGAACTGCCCGTGGCTGACACGATGCGATGGGTCAATGCATTATCCACGCGCCCGTCTCTAGAAGCGGCAGTGCGAGAAGTGGTAGCGCGATCGCAGGCGCAGTTGGGTTCCCCTGCCGATCTGGGATTGGTCTTTATCTCATCCACCTTTGCCAGCGAATATCCCCGCCTGTTGCCCCTCCTGAGTGAGGCGCTAGATCTGCCTGTGCTGGTGGGCTGTGGCGGCGGCGGCATTGTGGGAATGGCCGGCGACCCGATCCAGGAAATCCGGGAAATCGAAGGCGAAACCGCCCTCAGCCTCACCCTCGCCCGCCTGCCAGGAGTCAAGCTCCACGCCTTTCACCTGTCTGCGGAAGACCTGCCCGACCTGGATAGCCCGCCTGATGCCTGGGCTGAGTTGGTCGGCGTTGATCCAGCCGAACAGCCCAACTTTATCCTGATGGCGGAACCGGTGTTTTCTAGCATCAACGACCTGCTGCAAGGGCTGGACTATGCCTATCCGGGCGCAATCAAAGTGGGCGGTCTGACAGACGGCAGCGGCATGGGGCATGGCAACCTGTTTTGCAACGGCAAGCTCTACCGAGACGGCGTGGTGGGCGTGGCGCTGAGCGGCAACCTGGTGATGGAAACCATTGTGGCGCAAGGCTGTCGCCCCATTGGGCAGCCGTTTCGCGTGGTAGAGGGCGATCGCAATATTATGATCAAGATTGCGCCAGAAGCCGCCCAACCTGGTTCCACCTCCGACAGCACGCCACTAGAGGCGCTGCAAGAGCTACTGCAAGACCTCAGCGAAGAAGACCGGGAGCTGGCCCAGCATTCGCTGTTCGTCGGCATTGCCCAGAGCGAGTTCAAGCAGCAGCTCGAGCAGGGCGATTTTTTAATTCGCAATTTGCTGGGGGTCGATCCCCGCGCTGGGGCAGTGGCCATTGGCGATCGCGTCCGTCCCGGTCAGCGCATCCAGTTTCACCTGCGCGATGCCGATGCCTCGGCGACAGACCTGGAAACCCTGCTGCGCCGCTACCAGGCCCAGTCTGGGCAAACGTCTGCTGCCGGAGCGCTAATGTTCTCCTGCTTGGGGCGCGGCGAAGGGTATGGCAAGCCGAACTTCGACTCCACCCTGTTCCGACGCTACATCACCCACGCGCCCGTCAGCGGCTTTTTCTGCAATGGCGAAATCGGCCCCGTCGGCAGCACAACGTTTCTGCACGGCTATACATCGGTGTTTGGCATTTGCCGCGCTCGGCAGGTGTGAGGGGGAGGGGGTTGGAAGGTTGTGGGGGCCGTGTAAGTGGGGACAGTATAAGGGGCTTGGGTTTTGGGTTTTGGGTTTTGGATTTTGGATTGCTGATCGAGAGTGTTCCTTAAGCGCTATTCAGGAGAACTGGGGTAAGCGGCTTTGTCAGCCTGCCGCTTCCTCACAAATCCGCGCAAACGCTTCTGCTGGGCTGGGGGCAGCGGTGATTGGGCGACCGATC
>NZ_DVEA01000239.1:0-24430 GCF_015295965.1 Thermoleptolyngbya sp. M55_K2018_002 | reverse complement strand
CGCCTGCGGCCACCGTATCCACAGCCTGCACCGGAAAGCTGGGAATTTCAAAGGTTTCGTCCGCCGTCATGCAGACTGCTCCGGCTTTGCCCAGCTTGCTAATAACCGTGCCCACCCCCCGCTCGTGCAGCACGGCCGCCGCTTTTTGAGCCGACTCTAGGTTGGTCACCGGGAACCCCACAAGCTGGCCCGTTTCCACCTGGTTGGGCGTGATTAGGTCGATCAGCGGAAATAGCTCGTCAGGCAGATCCGTGCGGGCGGGGGCGGGGTCGAATAGCACCGTCACCCCAGCAGATTTGGCGGCCCTGGCTGCGGCAACCACCATCGGCAGGGGAATTTCCAGTTGCAGCAGCAGCACCTTCGCCTGGGGCAAAATCTCCGTTAGCCGCGCCACGTCCGTTTCATCGACGCGACCATTTGCGCCGGGAACCAGAATAATGGTGTTCTCACTAGCATCATCAACGGCGATCATGGCGATGCCAGAGTGAGTGTTGGAGTCAATCAAGATGCGATCGCACGTCACGCCGCTCTCTTGCAACCCCCGCAGCAAGTCCTGTCCAAAACCGTCGCCGCCCACGCGCCCCACCATCGCCGTTGGCACACCCAGCCGCGCCACCGCCACCGCCTGATTTGCGCCCTTGCCCCCCGGCACGGTTTCAAACCTGTGCCCCGTCAGCGTTTCACCCGGCTTGGGCAGACGCGGCGTGCGGGCGACGAGATCCATATTGAGGCTGCCAAAGACGATAACAGACATGGGGAATTAAGAGGGAAGAGGGAAGAACGAAGAGGGAAGAACGAAGAGGGAAGGGGTTTCGTTTTTGGTTTTTCCCTTTCTGTGTTGAGCAACTTATCATCCTGACCCTTAATCACGGACTCGCCAGTCGCATCAGCGCACTCTTCACCGCTGGTGGCAGCACGCGCATGATCTTGCCCTTTTCGCGATCCACGGCGACAAGCGTAACCTGGGCTGTGGCGTAGAGGATTTCGCTATCGGGGGACTGGATGCGGTAGTCGCAGTTGAGGCGCACGCCGTCCATCTGCAACCGAGTGCGGACGATCGCCCCTCCGCCCATCTGAATTGCCCGGTGATAGCGCAGCGAGAGTTCGACGACGGGCAGTTCGCAGCCAATCGCCACGAGGTCTTCATAGTTTACGCCGATGGAGCGCAGATACTCGATGCGGGCTTCTTCGAGCCAAGCGATGTAGGTGCCGTGCCAGGCCACGCCTGCATAGTCGGTGTGGTGGGGCTGGACGCGCACAGGATAGTCGAACCAGCTATCGCTGGCGGCGACGGCGGGCTGGATGGCGTGGGTGGGGAGTTCGGTCATGGATGGGCTGCAAACAGATCAAAAGTCCTCTGAAAGCGGCCGAGCGCTGGGCGCGGCCTCCTCTATGCTATCAGCGCGATTAGGGCGATTTGCCAAGTGGATGCTGCCCGATGGGTGGAGATGGGTAAGCACGGGGGCGATCGCCCTTCCAGGCTAGTCTCCAGACCAGTCTTTTTGAATGCTTCTAGATGCTTCTGGATGCTTCTGGATGCCCCTGGATGCCCCTGGATGTCCCACTCCGGCAGCTTGCTCACATCACAGGCTGCACCTCTGGCAGATAAAGCCGCTCCTCGTCTGCGTCATACTCAAATAGCTCTGCATAGCGTCCCCAATCTACAGCAGTCGCAAACTGGCGCTCTGCCTCGGCGTGGGGAAAATGTTCGTCCCACAGATCCAGGAAAAAGTCTGCCCGCATGGAGCCGTTTTGCTTTTCGCGGAGGGTGCTGCAAATACTGTCAAACACAGGCACATGGCGCAAAAGCTGCTGTCGGAACAGGTCTTTGCTTTGCAGGATGGTGGTGGTGGCAAAGTCTCGACCCGCCTCCGTCAGCCCTACATCTCCGCCAGCGACCGTCGCAAAGCCCAGCAAAACGGCCGCATCCAGAATGGGCAGCAGATCATCGACCGTCAGCCCCAGGCGCTCGGCCAGGCGGGGCAGGTCTTCCTGTCCATCGGGCTTTTCCACCAGCAATTCGAGGAGTCCGCTGATGCCGCCGACGCGGGCGTGAGGCAGATTCATGCCGTAGGGCGATCGCTGCACGCTGCTGGCCGCCGCACCCTTGACCTCGGCGGCAGAAACCTCATCCGCAGCAGTGACTTCCCCGGTCACTGGCAACTCAGGGTTGGTCATGACGGTGTAGAGATAATCCACCAGGGCGGTGAACCGGGGATGCGTGCGATCGTGGGAGCGGGGCAGATCGACCGTGACAATGCCGCGAATGCAGCCGGGCCGCGCACCCAGCACCACAATCCGATCGGCCAGAAACACGGCTTCCTCGATGTTGTGGGTGACGATCAAGATGCTTTGAGACGGGAACTGGCCTGCATTCCAAAGGTCGTCAATTTCGCCTCGGAGGTTTTCTGCGGTCAGCACGTCGAGGGCGCTAAACGGTTCATCCATAAACAGCACTTTGGGCCGTAGCACCAAGGCCCGGGCAAAGCCGACCCGCTGCTTCATGCCGCCCGATAGCTCCTTAGGATAGGCGCTTTCAAACCCGTCCAGCCCCACGAGGTCAATCGCTTCGAGCGATCGCCGCCGTCGTTCTGCCAGCTCCACGCCCTGAGCATCCAGCCCCAGTTCAACGTTTTCCTGCACCGTCAGCCAGGGCAACAGCGCAAAGCTCTGAAACACCATCGCCACATCGGTATTTGTGCCCTTGAGGGGTTGCCCGTTGCTGTAGACCCTGCCCTCGCTGGGCGGAAGCAGCCCCGCCATGATTCGCAGCAGCGTACTTTTGCCACTGCCACTGCGGCCGAGCAAAGCGACAACCTCGCCAGGATAAATCGCAAGGTTGATGTTGCTGAGAACCGTAAAACTCCCTTTCCCTTCAGGAGAAGCAAAGCTTTTATTCACCTGCTCAACGGCTATCAGGGCAGGGTCCAAACGAGTCGCAGGGGTCATAGGGCGCTCCTAAGGGGGAGAAATAAGGGAATTTTTGGGGAATTTTTTGAGGGGAATTTTCTAGAGGAATTTTTGAGGGAAATTTCCTAGGAGAATTTTCTAGAGATGATATTTCGTTTCGGCTAGCTCGTAGAGCCGTCGCCAGAATAGGCGGTTGAAGCCCACCACAAACAGGCTCATCATGGCAATGCCCAGCGTGATGCGGGGCCAGTCGCCAGCCGTAGTGGCTTCGGTAATATAGGTTCCCAGCCCTGTAGCAGTCAGGGTGTTGGCTCCCCAGGAGACTATCTCGGACACGATGCTGGCGTTCCAAGCGCCGCCGCTAGCCGTGACTCCGCCCGTCACCCATGCCGAGAAAATGCCCGGAATAATCACTTTTTTCCAGCGCTGCCAGCCCCGCAGCCCCATGTTGTCTGCCATTTCCCGCAGGTCGGTGGGAATTGTCTGGGCTCCGGCGATGGAGTTGAACAGGATGTACCACTGAGCGCCCAGGGCCATCAGCAGAATGCTGCCCCACTCGATGCTGATGTTGGTGCGGATAAAGAAAAGGGTGGCAAAGGGGAAAATAAAGTTTGCAGGGAAAGACGCGAGGAACTGCACGACGGGCTGCAAGAGTCTTGCCAGCTTGGGATTGAACCCGATCGCTACGCCGATGGGAGTCCAGATCAGGGTTGCAATGACCATCAGCACCATTACGCGCAGCAGGGTCAGCAGTCCCAGCCAGAATGTTTTCAGGACTTCGGCAGGGCCAACCGTTCTAAAGATGAAATGCAGCATCCAGGCGATGATTGCGCCAATGATCAGCAGCAGGATGATATTAAACAGGCGATCGCCCTTTTCACCAGTTTCACCCGATCCATCGCTTGCTCGATAGGTCGTGCGCGGCGGCGTGAGGGCAGACAGCAGCCGCTTGGTTGATTCTCCAATCGGGCGCAGCAGCCGACCCAGCGTACGCGGAATGCGGGCCGCTTGCAGCAGGTCGTAGACCCAGGAGGTGGGTGGTGCAGCGGCGGCGCTTTGCTCTAGGCGGAACTTGTCTGACCAGACCACAATCGGTCGCCAAAACAGTTGATCGACCAGCACAATTACGATGGCAATGGTCAGAATAGCCCAACCCAAGGCAGAGAGGTTCTCCTGGGCGATCGCCTTTTCCACATAGGAGCCAATCCCTGGCAGCGTGTATTCCTGATTCAGCACGCTGATGGCTTCGCTAGCCGCCACAAAGAACCAGCCCCCGCCAAAGCTCATCATGGCATTCCACACTAGCCCAATCATGGACGACGGGACTTCCAGCCGCGTAAACCGCTGCCAGCCCGACAGTCGGTATAGCCGAGCCGCTTCCATTAGTTCCTGCGGCACAGTCCGCAGCGATTGGTAGAACGAAAAGGTCATGTTCCAGACCTGGCTGGTGAAGATGGCGAAAATCGACGCGGCCTCCAGCCCCAGCAGGCTACCCGGAAATAGCGCAATAAATCCCGTCACCGTAATCGACAGAAACCCCAGCACGGGGACAGACTGCAAAATATCCAGCAGCGGGATCATAATCCGCTCGGCGCGGCGGCTGCGGGCAGCAATATACCCATAGATCAGCGTAAACAGGGTGGAGAACCCCAGCGCGATGAACATCCGCAGCGTCGAGCGCCCGGCATAGTAAGGCAAATTGCGCGGGTCGAGGTCGATTTCGGGTGAGACTTCGGGCGGCGCAAAGCGAACCATCATGTCTGCCCCCAGGCGACCAATCAAGGCGAGCAGGGCGATCGTGCCCAGAATCACGGCGATATCGGCGAGTCCGAAGGGAAACCGTTTGAGGGCTTCAGGCGTGGGGAAGGTACGCATGGGGGCAGCGGGCTGATGGAGAGAACTTCGAGATACTTCAGAGTAGAGGAAGGAAATTTGTCCGGCAAGTTCAGCAGGATACGCAGGCCGCAGAAGGTGGGCGATCGCCCGCGGGTCTTGGCCACCGGCCCCACCCAATCGCCCCCTTACCAAATTGCCACGTCAATTTTTACATCATTTCCGCCGCAGCCCAGACCGCCGTATTTTAAGCTGGAATACGGATATTGCAAGGGATTCGGGCTTTGGGGCGATCGCCCGCCGATTCATTCAATCTGGCATCGTCAGAATGATTCAGAATGATTCGGAGCAATGATTCGGAGCAATGATTCGGAGAACGTTCCGACGTATGTTTTGCGAATGTTTTGCGAATGATCTTGAATGGTCTACTGACCTAAGCAGTCTCTTTAAGACACCCCTAAAACACCCGTTCTGACTTAACTTGTTCTGACTGAAAAGCTGTTAAGAGGCAAGCATGATCGAGAAAATTTTGCTAGCAAATTCCGGCACTGGGCATACCGAAGAAATGCTCAAGAGCCTGATGGACATTCCGATTTTTCAGGCAGCGACGGTGACCGTGCTGCACGTCGTCCCACCGCAGGTCACCTCCGATGACATGGTAGCCAAGTGGGAAGAGGGCGGCCGAATTTTGTCGCAGGCGATCCAAAATCTGAAGCTCGACCCGGCGCGGGTGACGGCAGTGCTGCGGGAGGGCGAACCCAAGGACGTAGTGCTGAAGGTGGCGGATGAAGTGGATGCTGATCTGATCATCATGGGATCTCGCGGGCTGAAGCGCATTCAGTCGATTCTGGAAAATTCCGTCAGCCAGTACGTGTTTCAGCTAGCTTCGCGGCCAATGCTGCTAGTGCGGGATGATCTCTACGTCAAGAAAATCAACCGCATCATGGTGGCAATGGACAAGTCCGACTCGGCAAAGGAAACGCTGAAGCTGGCCATTACCTTCCTGCGCGACATCAAGGGCGGGCAACTGGTGCTGGTGCATACCAACCCAGAGATGAAGCTCAAGCCGGGTGAAATTTCGGCGAATCCAGACGAAGATCCGGTGCTCATTCCGGCGATCGCCGAAGCCAAAAAATACGGCATTTCCTACAAAACCGTCGCCCCCGAAGGCAAACCCGGCGAGCGCATCTGTCAGCTTGCGGAAGACCTGAATGTAGACCTGCTGATGCTCGGTTCGCCCGATCGCCGCCCCACCATCGCCAAAGGCTTGCCCGACCTAGATCGGCTGCTGGGGCAGTCGCTGTCGGACTATGTGCGGGTGTATGCGCCATGCCCCGTGCTGCTGGTGCGAATCCCGAATCCGTAGCCAGGAGGCAGTCGCAGAGGAGCGGGTCATTTGAAGAAACCTTAGCCTACCCCTTTGCCTGTCATTTCAAGTCGCTGTGCCGGAATCGTTCACAACAGGACGTGCCTTAGCCGATCGCCCTCAGGTAGGCGGCGCTAAGTCGGTTCAGGTAGTTTTTCAGGCTGAAGTTTTGGGCAACCTGTTTCCCGGTTTCGGCAAGCTGGTCGCGCAGGGGGCGATCGCCCAAAATTTGCTCCAGCTTGGCCTGAATATCTGCCACATCGTAGGGATTCACGTATAGCGCCGCCGGGCCGCAGACCTCTGGCAGGCAGGACGCGCTCGACGTGACCACCGGACAGCCCATCGTCATCGCCTCGATCGGCGGCAGCCCAAAGCCTTCGTAGAGCGACGGAAAAACGAAACAGTACGCCCCCTGATACAGATAGCGCAGGGCATCGCCGGGGACATATTCCAGCAGGCGCACGTCCTGCTTTGTGCCGGGGTCAAACAGGTAATCCAGTCGCCCCAGGTCGTCCTCAAAGGACCAGGCCTTTTTGCCGACGATTACCAGCGGCAGGTCAGTTTCCAGCGCGGCATAGGCCTCCAGCAAGCGCCCAACGTTCTTCTTGGGTTCGATCGCCCCCACGAACAGCAGATAGTTCTGATAGCCCAGCCGATAGCGCTTCAGGAAGTCGCCGATTTCCTCCGGCGTTGCATCCAGCGGCTTGATATTCACAGGCTGGTAGGTGACGACGATCTTGTCGGGGTCGGCATCAAAGTAAGACAGCACATCTTTTTTGGTGTGTTCTGACACGGCAATGGTCAGGGTGGAATCCTTGAGCGATCGCTTTACCTTGTTATAGAAATCCTTCTTGTTGTCCAGCGTCGTATAGGGCAGGCGCAGCGGAATCAGGTCGTGAATCGTGGTGACTTTCTTTGCGCCGGGAATGCTGACGGGCAGGGGAAACGTGGCGTGCCACAGGTCGATTTTTTCGGGAATCGTCACCTGAGTAGACCGTCCAAACAGGTTAAACGCCGCATTGGCGACGCTGTAGCACTTCGGCAAATTGTACGACCGGGCAAGCTGAATGAAATCTTCGGTAAACTTGCCCTGCTTTAGCACCACCTCGCCCACGGCTTCCCGCCGCCACGCCCGATAGAGCGACGGCACAGAAGATTTCAGCAGGTCTTTGACCAGCATCAGGTTTTCGACCAGCTTGCGCCCGCCCACGTCCTGCTCATCAAAAAACAGCACCTCGTCCAAAATCGGGTCTTTTTTGTTGCTGTTGCGGCTGAGCAGCACGTCCACATCCGCCCCCAGCACCGTCAGCGCCCGAATCAGGTTCACCGCGTAGGTGCGGATGCCCGTGCCCGTGGTCAGTTGCAGGTTATATCCATCAACGAGAACTTTCACACCCGCTAGGACGGGTTCGGCTAGGGGCGGCTCTGGAGGGCGATCGCGCTCCACCCGTTCCACTGCATCCGCCTTTGCCACTGCGGGAACCGCCAAATCCTTCAGCGCCGCATCCAAAATCGGCTGCCCGTCTTCCTGTCGCTCGCTGATGTTGCCCCAGGTCGAGCCTTGTTCCGTAATCTGGAAGCTCCGCACCAGCCCCGGCACGCAGATCAGGTACTTGCCCCGCTTGGGAATGGCATGGGGCGACCAGGCAGTAATCCACCAGTCTTCGTCTGCGCCCTGGCCCGGCTTGCCGCCCGTCGGCTTGGGTGCGCCCAGATATGGCGTGGGAATCGGCATGACCCCGGCCCAATAGTCCCGATGGGCGTGCAGGTGTTGCCCTGGCATGGAGCGCTTGAACAACACCTCGTAACCCGCGATGCTGCCTCTGGCAAAGGTGGGATGCTCCAGCGCGTCGCGCCCCGCCAGAATCGGCCGCTCCACCGGGTCTTGGATTTTTTCCAAAATTTTGAACAGGTCGGGATGCACGTCTACGTCGTCCTGGAAGTAGGAAATCCAGTTAATGGCAGGATCAGCCAGCCAGTAGCCGATGCCGACGTTCATGGCGTTGGGCAGGCCGCGATTTTCGGGAATGCGGATCAGCGGGACGTGATGCTCGTCGGCAATGCGCTGATTGGCGGCGGCGTTTTCGGGACTGGAGGCATCGTCCACCACCACCACGGGCGCTCCTAGCTGGAGGATCTGCGGGAGCGATCGCCCCAGGCTCTCCGGTCGGTTGTAGGTGGTAATCGTCACGCCATAGCGAATCGGCTTTACCTGGCCCCGCTGCTGCGCCTCCACCACCGCAAGCTGGTTCAGCAAGGGCTGGAGATGTACCCCGGCCGCCCTCGGCGCATCGTCCGGTGGCTGCTTGGCAAACACCACAAACACGGCGTTCGCAAAGAGCGGCTGAAACGTCCGCAGCACCTCCAGCGCAAAGGGCGGCTCGATTTCCGCCACCATGCCCTTGTGCATCACCACATAGTCAAAGTGGGACGGCGGCAGCAGGTAGGTGATGTTGTAGTGATAGTTGCCCGGAAAGAACTCCATGAACTCGTTTGGCGCAAGGATGGCATCGAGTTCGTGGGCGTGTTGCTTCAGGAAATCGCGGGTTTCAATCCAGGCGGGGTCGGTGAGGGGGAAAGGCATTTTAACCAGAGACAGGATGAACCAGAGACGGGATAGACCAGAGACGAGAGGGCTTCTCAACCTCTCATCATCCCATCATCCCCGCTTTCCTACGCTCTTCCCCTCAGCCCCACCTCCGAAGGCACTGTGCGCCAGAGTTGTTCTAGATGGGTAGCAGGCATGGTCAGGTAAAGCACGTCCCCGGCTTGCAGCGTGACATCCAGCAGGTTCCAGCCGTGGGTGGTTTTGCGTTCGGCCTCTAGGTACAGCGGCACAAAATCGACATCCATCGCGGCTTCCTTGAGGGGGCGATCGCAGAAGGGATGACCCGGCGTGATCAGCGTCGCCAGGGCCACCCACAGGCTATCGCCGGCCATACCGTTGCCCAGGATGCGTCCGCCCAGCGCGGCGGCGGCAAAAGAGGGAGCCGCCAGATCCGCCGGACTCAGCACGGCTTCAAAATCAAACACCTGCTCTGCTAGCGGCGCAAACTGCGGGTCTTGGTTGCGGACAATGACGGAAATGCGCGGTGCAATCCCTTTGGCCGTCAGGGCAATTTCCAGATTGGCTACGTCATCGCTAGTGACAGCAATCAGGGCCCGCGCTGAGGCGATATGGGCATCCTGGAGCGTGCAGGCCAGACTGGCATCGCCAAGAATCACGGGCACGCGCAGCGATCGCACGGCGCTCAAAAAGCGATTGCCCGGATCTTTCTCAATCACCACCACGCGACCGCCGCTGGCATGGAGTTGGCGCACCGTCTGAATGCCCACGCCGCCCAGCCCGCAGACGATGTAGTGGTTGCGGCGAGGAATGGGGGCTGATTGCCAAAGCTGTCGCAGCCGTGTCCCCAGTACCAAATCATTCAGCAGGGCGTAGCAAATGCCAACCACGCCCGTACCGATCAGCATCATCGACACGGTGAACAGCTTAATTTCGGGCTGCGCTCCTTCCGCCACGCCTTCGTTGCCGCCTGCCCCCGTAATCATGCCCACCGAAAAGTAGAGGGCATCGATGAAATCTGCGCGGACATGCTCGGTGTAGAGCAGGGTGGCCCCTAGAATAGCCGCGAGCAGGAGCAGAATCGCCATTACCGTCGGGCGGACATGCTGCTGAAACTGGCGCAGGTGGTTGCCCCAAACCAGCAGCGTTTCGCTGAGCGATCGCCCGCTAACCTGGGCTTCGGGCTTGGTGGCCACAATCAGGCGATCGCCCCATTGCAGCAGTTGCCCATGCACCACCCCCGACACCAGATCCATGCGGCTATTTTCTGGCAGGTAATAGATCAGCATCCGCGAGCGGTCTTCCCAGAGTTCGCTCAGCGGCCGCCCCAGCCAAGGATGGGTTTCGTCGATAAATTCTTCCCGCATGGGCCAGACCTGATCAAACAAGCGCAGTTGACCGATCGCCCGGCTGCCCATTGCCGCAAAAGCAAACACCGGAGCCGCCAGCGCCGCCACGCTCATGCTGACGTGATCGGGCAGCGTGTGGTCGAGGCGATCGCCCAGGCTGGTATTAAACAAGCGGTTGATAATGCGAATGCGGGGATTTAGCACCCGCGCCTGCGTCAGCACGGCCAGATTTTGCGCGTCGTCGCTGCTGGCCAGCACCAGCGTATGGGCCTCTTGCACCCCCGCCTCTAGCAAGATTGCCGCCGATCGCATGTCGCCCACGATGATGTCTGCCCCGCCATGCTCTGCCTGAGCCAGCGGGCGACTGTTGATCCCCACCACCGCCGCACCCTGCTGCTTTAGCAGGCAAAAGATCTTGTACCCCGCTCGACCCAGACCACAAACGATAATTCTTGGTTTCATGAATTCCTGATTGTCAGCCATACGCTCTGTCAGCGGGACGCAAGGGTTGATGGTTTATGCCTGAACAGGCGATTGCCCGCTGCGTTCCAACGTCTCGAAAAACAAACTCAAAAACCAGTCTCGAAAACAGCCCAGAACAGCCTTTAGTCACAAGTTCTGATCTACTGATCTACCAATTCTTTGGCAGGCGGTGCGGGCAAACTGTAGCCCCAAGCACGATGCTGCAAATGTTTATCCAATGTAAAGCTTTGGGACTTGGAGGTTTACAGTTCTCAGGAGGGGGAGGAGGGAAGAACGAAGAGGGAAGAACGAAGAACGAAGAGGGAAGAGGGAAGAGGGAAGAACGAAGAGGGAAGAGGGAAGAACGAAGAGGGAAGAGGGAAGAGGGAAGAGGGAGGGTTCTTGGGGTGTGTGGAGGGATGAGATGGGGCGATCGCTCTGTTGCTGTGCCTGTTCCCTGATAGCGCCGCACCAGACTGGGCACACTAAGCAGGAGTCTTTCAAAAGACACCCCACAAGCCATTCACACTCGGTGATTCCTATGCGTCCTCGCTCCACCCCTGGTGCAATTCGCCCTAAAATCAGCACGATGCCCCGCCCCAAAACCGAAGCCGCCGCGTTTCTGGATTTGTATAAACTATCGGTCGAAAAGAAACGGCTCCAGCAAGAGCTTCAGTCGCTAGACGCACGCCGTCAGCAAATTGGCGATCGCCTCTCTGCTCTAGACACCCAAATCGACAGCCTGGAAACCCGCGTTGAGTCTTTGCGCGAACAGGAGGAGCCGTCGTCTCGTCCGGTGCCCGGATTGGCTCACCCGATTCCTGACAGTTTCGATATGGTGTTTTTGGAATATTAAGTCATGGTTTTGTAGCTATCGGTGGAATCTTTGCGAACTCTGAAATTCCGGGTTTAACAAGTCAAGGTCACTCAGTCAAACCAGCGCTATGACCACCCTAGAGCTAATCACCAGCTTCGCGTTTGCATTCGTTGTTGTCGGTCTGTTTTTTGATTTGGATTCCACCGTCAAGCGGATCGATCGGCGCACCAAACGCCTGGAGCTTTGCCTGGATCTGATTCTCGATCGCCTGGAAATCGACACTCCGTTTCAGCTTTCCGAGCGAATCAAACAAATTGCGCTTGATCCCAAACGTAAAGTTGAAGCAATTCGGCTCTACAAAGAAGAGACAAACGTAACGCTGCGAGAGGCAGTTGATGCCATCAACGCATACATCGCGCAGCACCAATCTTCCAGTAATTCGTAGAGTGCGCTGCTTGATGCATCTCTGCTTATCGCGTATCTAATCATTCAAATCATTCAAATGAATGCAAAGGGCGATCGCCCATGAGACAGTCCTCAGCCAGCAACCGGGTCGCTGCTTTTCTCTGTGCGTTTCTGGTTCTCGCGCTGTCGGGGATGATTTACCTTGATGGGCAGGGATTGGGCTTTCCAGACGGATTTTTGACCGAGCTAGATCGCGCCAAAAAGCTGCTGGGTCAAATTTTTCTCTGGGTCAGTGTGCCAGTTGCCCTGTGGCTTGGCTGGCTGGGCTGGGTCGCGGCGCGGCAACCGATTGGGCCGCCTCTCCGCAGCACGATCCTGGGCTACGGGGCGTTTCTGCTGATATTGCTGGGCATCTATGGCTATTTGGGGCAGACCCTCGATGCTGGCGGTGGCGGGTAGCGACGGGTTTGGAAGTCGCGATGGCTTGGGAAGCTGATCTCGAAAGCAGCAAGGGAGGCGATCGCCCCGATTCCGCCCAGCCTTAGAACTGCGGCAGAACCTCGGTCAGCCAGCCTCGCGTGTAAGATAGAAAGCGTTCATTCCATTCCTGCTTTTTTACTCAAACCGTCAGCCAATCCATGTCGAACGCCGTTCCTTCTGCACAACCCGAAGACGAATCCGCCCAAAAGATTTATCTGCCGCGCACCAGCGAATCGGAAACGCTCAAGAAGATTCGGCACACGACTTCCCATGTGATGGCGATGGCCGTGCAGAAGCTCTTTCCCAAAGCCCAAGTCACCATTGGGCCCTGGATCGAGAACGGCTTTTACTACGACTTTGATAGCCCAGAACCCTTTACCGAAAAGGATCTGAAGGCCATCAAAAAAGAGATGACCAAAATCATCAATCGCAAGCTGCCCGTGGTTCGCGAAGAGGTCTCGCGGGAAGAGGCCGAGCGCCGCATCAAAGCACTGGGCGAACCCTATAAGCTAGAAATTCTGGCGGATTTGAAGGAACCGATTACGATTTACCATCTGGGCGACCAGTGGTGGGATCTGTGCGCCGGGCCCCATGTGGAATCGACCGCTGAGCTGAATCCAGATGCGATCGCCCTAGAAAGCGTGGCCGGAGCCTATTGGCGCGGCGATGAAACCAAAGCCCAACTCCAGCGCATCTACGGCACCGCCTGGGAAACGCCAGAACAACTCGCGGAATATCACCGCCGCAAAGAAGAAGCCCTGCGCCGCGACCACCGCAAGCTGGGCAAAGAACTGGGACTGTTCATCTTCACCGACATCGTGGGGCCGGGGCTGCCCCTGTGGACTCCGAAGGGAACTCTGCTGCGATCGCTCCTCGAAGACTTCCTCAAGCAGGAGCAAATCAAGCGCGGCTACCTGCCCGTCGTCACGCCCCACATCGCCCGCATCGACCTGTTCAAAACCTCCGGGCACTGGCAAAAGTACAAAGAAGACATGTTCCCCATGATGGCGGACGATGACGAAGCCCGTCAGGACGAAGAGGGCTTTGTGCTAAAGCCGATGAACTGCCCCTTCCACATCCAGATTTACAAGAGCCAACTGCGCTCCTATCGAGAACTGCCCATGCGGCTGGCAGAATTCGGCACGGTCTATCGCTACGAGCAGTCGGGCGAACTGGGCGGCTTGACCCGCGTGCGCGGCTTCACGGTAGACGATTCGCACCTGTTCGTCACTCCGGAGCAGCTCGATCAGGAATTCCTCAACGTGGTAGACCTGATCCTGAATGTGTTCAAGAGCCTCCAGCTTAAGAACTTCCGCGCCCGCCTCAGCTTCCGCGATCCAGAACAGGATAAATACATCGGCTCCGATGAGGTCTGGGACAAGGCCGAGGGTGCGATTCGCCGCGCAGTGGAAACGCTGGGTATGGATCACTTCCTGGGCATTGGCGAAGCGGCGTTCTATGGACCAAAGCTAGACTTCATCTTCCAGGATGCGCTCGACCGCGAGTGGCAACTAGGCACGGTGCAGGTGGACTATAACCTGCCGGAGCGGTTTGATTTGGAATATGTCGCGGAGGATGGCTCTCGCAAGCGTCCGGTGATGATTCACCGTGCGCCGTTTGGGTCGCTGGAGCGACTGATTGGCATCCTGATCGAAGAATACGCGGGCGACTTTCCGCTGTGGCTGGCTCCGGTGCAGGTGCGCCTGATGTGCGTGACGGAGGAGCAAGTGCCCTTCGCCCAGTCGGTGGTGGAGCAGATGCGATCGCGCTCCATCCGCGCCGAACTCGACACCAGCGGCGAACGCCTGGGCAAGATGATCCGCAATGCCGAAAAGGACAAAATCCCCGTGATGGCGGTGATCGGAGCCAAGGAGATGGAAACCCAATCCCTCAGCATCCGCACCCGCGCCTCCGGTGAACTCGGGGCATTACCCGTGGCAGAGGTACTGGAACGGCTGACGGGGGCGATCGCCCACTACGGCAATTTTTAGGGGCAATTTTTAGGGGCAATTTTTAGGCGGCCGATGCGGTAAGGGTTCAGGTCGCCCGTGTTGCCCTAAATCAGATTCCTCTCCCCGATGCCGGATGTCACCCGGATTACCTACAGGGACGCAGCTAACAGCGGATATTAGGGGCTGGGGCTTTGCCATGCGGATGCAGTTCTGACCGCTGTCTCAAGCAGCTGGCTGGTTGGGATGACAGCAGAATGGCGATCGCCCAATATTTAGACTCTCCCATCTAGCTAACCCTAAATCGCCTTACAAATGAAAGTTAATAATGTAACCGTCATCAAAGGCATTGACGATGCGGCCGCCAAAGCCCTGCAAGCCGCCGGCATCGAAACCACCGAAGCCCTGCTAGAAAAAGGCGCAACCCCCAGCGGGCGCAAGCAGTTGGCGCAAGCAACCGGATTGCCCGAAGCCGATCTGCTGCGCTGGCTCAACCTGGCAGATCTGTATCGCATCAAAGGCATCGGGCGAGAATATGCCGACCTGCTAGAACTGGCGGGCGTAGACACCGTGCCCGAACTGGCCCAGCGAAACCCCGAAAACCTGCATCAGCAAATTGTCCGCTTGAACGAAGAACAGAATATCGTCAAGCTATTGCCCGAAGCCGTCCTCGTTGCCAATTGGGTCGCTCAGGCAAAGGAACTGCCCCGTGTGATTCAGTATTAATCCGTTCAATTAATCCGTCTCAATCTGCTCCATCAAATCTGCCTCATCAAATCCGTCCTATCAAATTTGCCCAAATCTGCTGCATGATGAAGCCGCTAAGCCGCTGCGGCCCTCGTCAACGCTGCGGTTTGCCGGTGGTTCCACGCGCACCTCTCCGAACCTTGGCCCTGCTTGCCCTGTGGGATAAACACCTCCCCCGTTGAGCAAGGCCAAACCGTATTTGGGCATTCCCAGATAGACTTGCCCGCTGACGGGGCATTCTAGATCTCGTCAGGGAGCGTCATCGGTTTTGTAGATTAGGGCATGTTTAGCCCAGAGGATTTATGGGGGCGGCCCGCGCTATCCCAAAAACCAGACCCCGCCCCCTGCCCATTCGACACACTCGCTCGACATCCATGCCTGGGGTTTGACCGCTAGGGCATGTTTTAAAACCCTTTGATCTCCCCTAGCCCCCCTTAACAAGGGGGGAACCGGGTCAAACCGCTCCGGGAGTCCCCCTTTTGAAGTGGGATTTAGGGGGATCGACTCAGGGCAATCAACGACCTAAAAAGTCTAAAGTCCCCCTTGTTAAGGGGGATTTAGGGGGATCGACTCAGGGCAATCAACGACCTAGAAAGCTACAAAACAATGCCTAGGCTATCTCCGTCCAGATGCAGCTTATAAAACGTTCTGTCCCAACAGACAGCTTTCGGCACTCTCGCTAGATTTAAGCTGTCATTAGACTTAAACTGGCACTCAGCAGCAGGGTGTCGTTGGGATTTCGGGGTGCCGCGCCAATTGGGTTTTCAGTCGATACAATGAGTCGGTTCAGCGCATCGGGTTGCCCAAGCTAGCCCCCAAAGGCCAATTGTGGGCTTGATATAGGCTTGATGTGGGCTTGATGTGGAAAGAGGGTGTTCTTAGATTTGTACCAGGCTATTTCACGCTAGAGCGATCGCCCTAGCCTGTCCAATCGCTCTGCCCTACAGCGGTTTTGCGCTAGCCACCTATCTACCCGGACTACCCAGGCTTTTCGCAGATTGTTCCCTGTAGATGTCTCTGTAGACTTTTCCCAGGACTCTTCCCAAGACTCTTCCCAAGGTTCTTCCCAGATAGTTATTACCCGCGCACGATCGTCACGCTGACATGGGTTCTTCCAAAAAGCCGTCAAACCCTGAAAAACAACTGGCGACTCTAAAGCAAACTCTTCAGGCTCTGCGTGAGGAGGAAACTGAAGATGTGCTGGTAGAAACGGCGATCGCCTATGTCGAGGAAGAATGCGACTATTCGCTCATCTGGATTGCCTCCTATGACCGGGTGGGGCACTGTCTGCGCGGGCGGGGTGGGCGCGTGCCCAATGGTGACACCGGCCCCCTACGGCAGCAGTTTGGGCTAAATCCGGGCGATTTAATGGAGCAGGTGGTGATTCAGCAGCGGCCAATGGGCGTGCCGGATCTGCGCGAAGAGATGCGGGCAGGCGAGTGGCGCAAGCTGGCCCAAAAGTATGCGATCCAGGGAGCGTCCATCTTTCCCTTACGGCATCGGGATCAATGCTTGGGCGTGGTAATTTTGGGGTCGTTTCTCTGGGGGGTGTCGCCCCATGCCGACGAGCGAACTCGACTGTCGATGGTCTTTGGGGCGCTGGCATCGTCGCTTTTTCAGCTTGAAGCAGAGCGACAGCGGCAGCAGACCAAGCGCCCCGCCGAGCCGCTCTTGGCGCTGTTGGGCAAGCTGCGATCGCTCCCAGATCTCTCCGCTCGCCTGGCGGCAGTGGTGGACGAAACCCAGCGCTTTGTCGCCCCTACGCGCACCAATGTCTACTGGTTTGAGACCGAGCGACGCTACTTTTGGCTGCGGGCCAGCAGCCGCGATGGCAACGGCTACGGCAGCGGACAAGCCATCACGGGTTTTACTGCCCAGGAAGTGAACAGCTTTTATCAGGCGTTGGCGGCGGATCAACTGGTGTCGGTGGGCGAGGCCCATAGTTCGCTCAAGGCAGAAGTGACGGGGCGACTGATGCAGCAGATTCAGGCGCGATCGCTCTTGGTGGCTCCCATCCTGCTGCACAACGAGCTACACGGCTTTTTGGCCGTCGAGGGCAGCGAACCCCGCATCTGGTCAGACGAGGAAAAGAGCTACGTGCGCGGCGCGGCCCAACTGATCGCCCTGACTGCGCCCCTGGAGGGCATGGAGGAAACCATTCAGCAGGTGAAGCTGGATCAGGCGCTCACGGCTGAACTGTCCACCGCCATCTTTAGCGACTACGACTGGAACCAAACCCTGAAGCGGGCCTCCGACTTGCTGAGCCAACGGCTGCGGGCCGAAACCTTTGCGGTGCTGCTTTACAGTTCCGACCAAGAGGGCTTTGAGGTGGTCTATCAAAGTCATGGGTCGCAGCGACGCAATTTGCCCCCCTGGCTAGACGCGCTCAACCAGGTCGATTGGCAAATGCTGGAGCGCAGCACCGACCCTGTCGGCATTGAAAACCTGACGGAAGACCTGAAGCTGATGGCTTGGCGGCAGGCTTTTCTGGATGCGGGGTTGCAATCAGTCGTGGTGTGTCATACGGCGATCGGGCGATCGCTCGAAGGGCTGGTGGTCTTGGGTCACGACCTGCCCCGCACCTGGAACCGCGCCGAACGGGCCGTGCTGCGCGTCGCCAGCCAGCAAATCGGCGTAATCCTGCACCAGTGGCAACTCCAGCGGCAGACCGAGCAGCAGCAAAAGATCAACCAGACGATTCAGTGGGGCATGACCACCCTCCAGCAAATCCACACCCTGGAAACGCTGGAGCGCTCAGCCATGCAGCAAATTGCCCAAATTCTTGAGGTTCCCCTGGCGGCGCTGATCACTTGGCAGCCGGGCCGCAATCTGGGATACATCACCTCCGCTGTGGTCGGCAATGCTCGCTTTTCGATTCACCTGGATGCGGCGATCGCCCTCCATTCTGACTCCCTCGTGCAATGGGCCAAGCACACCGACGGACTCCTCCCGCTCACCATCGACGACATCGATGCCGAAACGCGCCGCTGGCTCAACGGCAGCGACATTGGGCAAATTCTGGTCATGGCGCTGCGAACCACGCCTGAGCATGAACCGGGCGGCATGGTCATCGTGGCGGATCACCTGGATCGCTACTGGCACGAGCGTCAGCTCAACGCCTTTGGCACCCTCGTTAGCCAGCTAGCCTGGTCGCGGCGCTACCTTATCCTGTCGGAAGCCCTCACCCTGCGACAGCGCGATCTAGAGCAAATCAACTGGTATAAGCATCGGCAACTGGAAGAGATCTACCGGGCGCTGGGCATTGGGGTGAAACGGCTCAACGAACTCAGCAACCAAAAAGACCCCCTGGCCAACAACCGCTATCAGCAGGTCGTGCGGCAACTGGGGGGTCTGCTGTCGGCGATCGCCCCAGTGCTGAAAAACGAGCAGTGGCAACTCCACAGCGAATACGAGACGACCCCCCTGGCCTCGCTGCTCAAGCGGGCAATGGAGCGCGTCGAGCCGTTGATTCGCCAGCGCCAACTCTGGCACCAGGTTCACAACGAGGAAAGCAGCCTGAATATCGGCGGCGACCTGACCAAGCTGGAGCTCGTGCTGCACGAAGTGTTGACCAATGCCTGCTTGCGATCGCCCGCGGGCAGCCGCCTCGACGTATGGTGTCGCCCGCTGGATGCCCGCTGGCTGGAACTGTCCATCACCGACAACGGCATCATCGAACCGCGACTGCTTGAAGAACTGCAAACGGGCCGCCCCGAAGATCTGCTAGCGCCCTCCATCCTCGACACCCCACCTGGGCTGCACCTGGAAATCTGCCAGGCCCTCATGCAGCAGATGGGCAGCGAACTGAACCTGTATCAGCTTGAAGACGGCCGCATTCTCAGCCGGATGTTGCTGCCAATCGCCCTGGGAATGCCGCCCGACAAGCCAAAACCCTAAAAAGCCCAGAGCGCTGCGCCGAGCGGAGGCGACTGGATGAATATTTGAAAACGCGCCCTGGAGGACTCGAACCCCCGACATCAGGTTTTGGAGACCTGCGTTCTACCAACTGAACTAAGAGCGCAAAGCTGTAGGTTTTTGACAGGATTTACTACAACTAGCAAAGCCTGTTTATCCAAGTCTATCAGGTTGCGATCGCCCAGCCTAGCCCAGTGTTGAAGATTGCTGAGCGATCGCCCCTGAGAAACCACACCTAGAGCGGGCGATCGAAGCGCTGCTTCAGACGGGTTGCCTTGCCCACGCGATCGCGCAGATAGTAGAGCTTGGCGCGGCGGGCCTTGCCTCGGCGCAGCACCTTGATGCTGGCGACGCGGGGCGAGTGGAGCAGAAACACCCGCTCTACCCCAACACCCTGAAAAATTCGGCGAACCGTGATGGTTTCATTGATGCCGCCATTCCGCATGGCGATCACGGTGCCCTCATAGGGCTGAACCCGCTCCTTGCCACCTTCTTGAATCACAACTCCGACCTTGACCGTATCGCCGACGTGGATGACGGGCAGATCGGTCTTCAACTGTTCCGACTCAATGGAGCGGATGATCTCCTGGGCTTTCATGGCTCTCTGGCTCTTTGCAAAAACTCACAGTCTTCTATAGTAAACTGCTGGGTCGCTTTGCGTCTAGTGCGATCGCCCAAATCCAATATTCTTCTCAGTGAGTGGGTGACTAGCCCCAGGCTTAGCCGTGACGACGGGGCTACGATAACCCAGATTGCTTGCATTAGGATCGCTTCAAGCTGGCACCCCTTTTGCGGAGGCGGTTGAGATAGCGGCCGACGTAGAGATGCCGAACATCGGGCGTGAAATAGGATAGCGAGGGCACGTCTGGACGGCGGCGGACAAAGACCACGTACACCTCATTGGCAAACACTGGGCGAAAGCCGCAGCGGGCAAGTTGAAACAGCAGTGCCTCCACAGGTAGCGCCATGCCTTTGTGCAACACGAGCCATTGATAGCGACCGGGCGATCGCAAAAAGTCTGCATATCCTTCTACCTGGCCCGAAAACGGTAGCCGAAACTGGGGCGGCGCGGCGATCTGCTCTTGAGGCTTGAGGCGATCGCGCACAAAGTCGATGGTTGCGGTGGTTAGGGCATCCCGCAAGAGCGATCGCAGCAGGCTGAATTCTGCTTCTCGCGCAGCCGGAAACAGTTGCACATAGCTCAGCGCCACGCCTACCAGCCGTTTATCTTTGGGGTCGGGATTCTTGTGGTTGATTGGCGCAACTCGGTCCACCTGAAGCGTGAGTTCTGCAAACAGTCGATCCGGCGGTAGCCAATCTGCCGGAATTTGCGCCTGATAGAGCCGCGTGGTGTCGCTGCTATAGGCGATCGCCAGCTCGCTGGGATGCCCATTGACCAGACATTTCAGGCTATTCAGCACCTCCGGTTCGGTGGCCCAGACTTGAGTTACCTGAAACTCGACTCGATAATCGGTCGGCGTGGAAGCAATAGGCAAATCCAGCGTTGACGTGGTGACGGGGCCCGTCCAGCGATGGGCGGCGTTGGGCCGGTTCTGGGCACAGTCGCGCCGCTGCCATCCCAGCCCTCGTAGCGGCTGACAAAAGTTGTAAACCGACACCTCCGAAGGGGGCGGGTTTTGCGTCCGGTAGCGGTCTTGGGAGTGCCATTCCAGCAGTTGTTGCAGCGTGGCAAACTCCAGCACTTGACCCGGTGGCGGCGCATCCAGAGCGAGGCGATCGCCATAGCGCTGCACCAGATCTTGCTGCATTTCGTCAAACCGCTGCTGGAAAATCTCGCAGCCATCGTCATATAGCGCCCGATCCAGCGACATGGCTTCCCGAATCCGCGCCAGCGCCTCCGGCGGAATCTCGCTCAGGGGCGTTTTGGACTTGGCGACATTTTCGCGACGGCTGTTGACAATTGGCTTCCAGCCAAAAATGTAGGACAGCAGAAACAGCGACTCTTGAAAGCGCTCTAGAATTCCAGCAAAAGCGCACAGATTCAGGCTTTTTTGCGCCAGCGACAGCGCCTCTTCTGGCTCCAGGCTGCCAATGTCGTATTGCAGCAGCCGCGCAATGTGGTACACCTGCACGTTTTTCCCCACGCGCCCTGGCCCTTCGCCCGTGGCGAACTCCTCCAGCGACATCTGGCTGACGGATTCGTAATAGGGGTCATCCGGCGTGCGGCGGATGTATTCGTAGTGCGAAATCACCCGCGACACGGGTTCACGCAGTACGGTTACCTTGATCAGGTTTTTGCCTGCCAGCAGCCCTGGAATGTTGACAAAGCCCAAATGCCCGCGAAATAGGCGATATTCGCGCAGTTGCTCGGGTGTGTAGTCGGCAATCTGGTTGGACAGCGTGGCTGGGCAAATCTCCTCGCAGGCGAAGTAATCTTCCAGAATCGTCCGAAACGTCATCCCTGCCGTTTTGGGAATGTGGCAGAAATAGAGCGTGTCGTCGGGCTGCAAGTCGTATTGAGCAGGAAAATGTCTCATTGTTCCCCAGTTCCCCAGAGCTTTCCAGAGCGATCGCCCGGCCGCCGCATTACGGTAAAACTATACCAGGCGAACCGTACCAGGCTAAAACGAGTCCAGCCGAAACCAGACTAGCCAAAACCAGACCCGCCAAAACCCGGCCAGGCTAGAACAGCGGCCCGCTGACCTTTTCTGAAAGCTTGCGGCGATTGATGCGTTTTCCTGCGGCGGCGATGTCAAGCTGGGCGGCGGCGGTATAGGCTTCGGCGACCTCGGTGGCGCTGCCGATCATTTTCACATGGTGGTCTTGAATCCACAGAGCGCGATCGCAAATTTCCGAAACGCTCGTCATGGAGTGGCTCACCAGCACAATCGTCACGCCGCTGTCGCGAAACTCCGCCATTTTATTAACGCACTTTTGCTGAAACCGGATGTCGCCCACGCCCAGCACCTCGTCAATCAGCAAAATCTCTGGGTCGAGGTGTGCCACCACCGAAAAGCCCAGCCGCGCCATCATGCCCGTGGAGTAGGTGCGAATTGGCCGTTCAATAAATTCGCCCAGTTCTGAAAAGTCGATAATTTCCTCTAGTCTTGCTTTCACCTCGCGGCGGGTCAGCCCCAGCAGCACGCCATTGAGCAAGATATTTTCGCGGCCCGTTAGCTCTGGGTGAAAGCCCGTGCCCAGCGCCAGCAGCGGCGAAATGCGCCCGCGCACCACCACGCGCCCGCTGCTGGGCTTCAGCACGCCCGCAATTAGCCCCAGGGTGGTACTTTTCCCTGCGCCGTTATAGCCTACAATGCCAAACTTTTCGCCGCGATAGACCTCAAAGCTAATGTTGTTCAGCGCTTCAAACTGCTGCCTGCGGAGAGCCTTCAGGTTGCGGGGAAAGTTGAACATCAGGTTTTTGACCCCCCGGATGTGGTGATACATCGGGTAGGACTTGTAGACCTGATCAAAGCTGATAACCGGTTCTTCCATGACACATCCGCAGGCTGTAAACAAACGGCGCTCTCTTCTCTTTGTTAAGACGTTAAGACTGCGCTTCCTGAATGCTATGTTGCCAGAGGGCGATCGCCCCATGCCTGGAACATACTCTGTCGAAGCATTCGAGCGCATTAAAAACGCCCGTTGGCAAAATCTAAAGCCAATCTTAAAAACGTGACGTTCCAAGGCTGATAATACTCTACTCCTGCCCGCTTCGACATCCGGCAGGTTTGTGGCTGTTAAGGGGAACGCAAATTGCACCCGGACTTGGGGCGATCGCGCCCTTGCCGAACTGTGAGCTTTTGTTCCCACAGCGAGCGGTTTATGACTGATGCAGTTGCCCGATTTCTGGCGGCTGCGCCTGCGAGGAATCGCCCAAAATCCAGAAGGCTGATCGCCACTGCGTCAGTTTTGAGGTCATTAAAAGATTTGGTGAAACGTGGGGCGGCTGTGATCCCACTGATAGGGTGAAGCTACACCTTGCATCCTCACGAGGTAAGTTCTGATGAAAGTCGAGCGTCCGAACGCAAAACCGCTGACCCGCGAAGATTTGGCAAATCTGGATCACCTCAAGGCCGTGATTGAAGGGGCGATCGCCGATGGCGTGCTAACCGCAGACGAACAAGACCGAATTCAGCAGATCATCAATCATGACCACATTGTGAGTCCAGAAGAGATGGAAATGGTGCAAACCCTAATCTGGGACAAGCTCAGTAGCGGCGAGCTGGTGCGGGATTGGGGCTGATGGTGATTTTTGAATTGGGATTTTCCAGCCCGACTCAGCTTAGGACTCGGCTCAGGCAAGCGGGAGCGAAAATCGGAACGTGCTGCCCTTGCCCACTTCGCTTTCCACCTCGATCTCGCCCCCCTGAAGCTGCACCAACCGCTGGGAAATGGCCAGCCCCAGTCCCGTACCTCCAGAGTGGCGATTGCGGGAGCGATCGGCCCGCCAAAACCGCTCAAAGACGTGGGGCAGGTCTTCGGGCGCGATGCCCTGTCCCGTATCGCTCACGGCAATCCAGGCGTGGGTTTCGGTATGCCAGACTTGGAGCGTAATTTTGCCGACGGGCGTGTAGCGTAGCGCGTTGCTCAGCAGGTTGACGAGAATCTGCTCGACCCGGCCAGCATCGGCCAACACCAGCGGCGTTTCCGGCGGATATTCCAGGCTGATCAGCGGGCCGTCGCCGGTCAAAAGCTGGTCAGAAAATCGCTGCACCACTGAGGTCAGCAGCGGATACAGATCCATCTGCTGCGCGTCGATGGGCAAGTAGCCCGTTTCAATCTTGGACAGTTCTTGCAAATCATTGACCAGACGGCGCATTCGGACCGTTTCTTTGCCCAGCAGTTCATAAACCTCTGGAGTCGGGGCGATGGTTCCGTCTGCCAGTCCTTCCAGATAGCCCTCCAGCACCGTCAGCGGCGTTCGCAGTTCATGGGTCAGGTCGGTCACTAGGTCGCGGCGGCGCTGCTCGACCCCCTGGAGGTCAGCCGCCATTCGGTTAAAGCTGGCAGCAAGCTGGTTGAGTTCTGGGATTTCGCTGGCGGGAACCCGCTTGTCGAGTTCTCCGGCGGCAAATTTCTGCGTAATCTCTTCCATCTGGATTAGCGGCTGCACAATCCGCTTGGCCACCAGATAGCTGAGCGCTCCGGCTGCACTGGCTCCCAGCGCCATTGACCAGAGTGCGCCCCGGCTCCAGGCAAACTCGAAGCCGCGCACTAGCTCGGTTCGCAGGGTGCGAATGCTGATGACGCGCCCTTCGATGTGCTGGAGATAGACTACAAAAAAGCGGGGTGACGACACCTTGCCAATCACCGTCAGCGTTACCAAACCCACCAGCATCACGGCAAAGTGAGAGAGGAAGAGGCGCGATCTCAGATCAGGCTTGGCCATGCCGTGTGGGGATTTGGATGGGACGCGATTAGATCAGGGCTGATAGGCTTAGGGTTGGTAGACTTGGGCGGGGAGTCCCTGCTGTTGGAGCGAGGCGGCCAGGTCGCGGGCGCTAGCGGCATCGCCAAATACGCCAAGCTGAATTTTCGCCCCATTGTCGAAGTTGCGAACCCAGGCATCGCCGACCACTTCGCGGGCTTGCTCTAGGCTGCGATCGCCGCTGAAGTCCACCACTACATAGTAGCGATTTGACGAGGGAGCCGCAGGACTAGGGGCGA
>NZ_DVEA01000126.1:0-4175 GCF_015295965.1 Thermoleptolyngbya sp. M55_K2018_002 | reverse complement strand
CCCCCTTCCCCCTTTTCCCAAACTCCAAACTCCAAACTCCAAACTCTAAACTCCCCCGACTGGATCATCGCCGAAATCAGCAGCTACCAGATCGAGTCTTCCTCCAGCCTCGCGCCGCGCATTGCCCTGTGGACAACCTTCACGCCCGACCACCTCAGCCGCCACTATACGCTAGAGAACTACTCCAGCATCAAGGCTTCGCTGCTGGCGCGATCGCCCCTGCAAATTTTCAACGGCGATGACCCCTACCTCCGCAACACCGCCGACCGCTGGCCCAACGCCTGCTGGACGAGCGCGGCGGGCAAGGCGCATCTGCTGGGCGATCCCACGCGGGGAGCCTATGTAGAAGACGGCTGGGCGATCGCCCTGGGAGAACGCATCGTTCCCATAGACGCGCTGAACATGGTAGGCCCCCACAACACCCAAAACCTGCTGATGGCGGTGCTGGCGGCACGGCTGGCGGGTATCGAGAAGGGGGCGATCGCCCACGCGGTTGAAACCTTTCCCGGCGTGCCCCACCGCCTAGAACACATCTGCACCTGGCGGGGCATCGACTTTATCAACGACAGCAAAGCCACCAACTATGACGCGGCCCAGGTGGGACTGGCAGCCGTGCCCGCGCCCGCCATCCTGATTGCAGGCGGCGAAGCCAAAGACGGCGACGACACCGCATGGCTATCCACGATTCAGCAAAAAGCCGCCGCCGTTTTGCTCATTGGCAGCGCCGCCGAAGCCTTTGCAAAACGCCTGGACAGTATTGGCTACTCGGACTACGAAATCGTCGAAACGCTGGATCGCGCCGTAGAGCGCAGCGCCGAACTGGGTCAAGCGCTGAATGCCCAGACCGGACTCCGCACTGTCCTGTTTTCGCCCGCCTGCGCCAGCTTTGATCAATACCCCAACTTCGAGGCGCGGGGCGACCACTTCCGCACGCTGTGTCTGGCGCTGTAGCTCTGGTTAGATCATCACTAGATGACATGGGGGACGCTGACTTGATAATCGCGACTATTTTGAACGCTAAAAGCCCGGTGTCTGGCTTGGCGATCGCCCCCCAAGCCCCGTCGTTTATTCAAGAGAGTCCTGGCAGATTTAGACAGGACCTAAAATGAAGCCAGGATCGATTTGCTCCCTGCCGCTTACAATCCATGATTCAAACCCGGCCCCGGTTTCTCAGCTTTGAAGAGTATCTGTCTTATCACGACGAGACAGAGAATTTGTATGAACTATTTGTATGAACTATTTAATGGAGAGCTAGTCGAAGTGCCGCCAGAGTCCGGAGAAAACGTTCAAATTGCGAATCGGCTTTTTCTCGCGTTTGCAATACTCCTGGGCACAGATCGAGTCCGCGGGCACGGGCTGGAACTGGAAGTGCGCGGGGAGCCTAAAAATCGCTATCCCGACCTCACCATTCTTCGAGAAGAACACATTCAGCTTCTCAAAAGCCGCAACACGACTCGGCTGAACATGGCTCCGCCGCTGCTGGTGGTGGAAGTCGTCAGCCCCGGAGACTTGCAGCGCGATCGCGATTACATTGCCAAGCGATCGCAATATCAGGACATCGGCATTCCTGAGTATTGGATTGTCGATTCACAGGACAACGCGGTCACGGTTCTGACGCTGCTGGAGACTACCTATTCCCAGGTAGAACGCTTTCAGGGAGAGGAGGTCGTGCGATCGCCCCAATTCCCTGACGTGCAAATCACCAGCGCACAAATCTTTGGCTCTAGAGCCGATGGCTGAGTAATCCCTCTGCAACTTCCTCTACTCATCGGGTTCTCGCTCGATGGGGTTCGTGGAAAAATCCATTGGTTCTGCATCGGGATCGGGCGGCACCGGGCTGAATGCAGGACAATAGCCTTCTGGTGTGACTTTGAAGCCAAAGAGGGATGAGGCCTGGCTCCAGCAGCGCTGCCCCCGATAGTGGATGCAGTTGCCGCAGCATTCGGTTCCTGGCAAAATGTCTGGCTCGTCGCCGCGATTCAACAACTCTCGCTGAGACACGCCCCGCAGCACCAGGCTGTCGCCCTGCCAGCGCACTTCCACGATGCCCGTGTCAGCAAAGGACTGCCAGCGCGGGTCGGTGAGCAGCACCGGGGGCAGCGTCACCAGTGCGCCGTCTTCGTACTCGGTCAGTTCGCCTTCATACTGCGTTTCGGGCGCGGCGGGCTGAAGAAAAGTTTCGCCCACAGGCAGATCGACGCGCATTCCGGCCAGCGGCGTGTGCAGGTGATAGCGGTTTTGCAGCTCCTCCAGGCTGGCCAGGTCAGCCAGATAGTTGGACGGGCCATGCACCAGAACGACGTGCTGGGGCCGCAGGTTGTGGATCAGTTGGGTGGTGCCGATGCCGTCGCAGTGTTCGCCTAGCAGGTAGGTGTCGAGCGTGAGGCGACCCGATTTGAGGAGCGATCGCAGCGATTTGGAGGCTTGAATTCGCTGCTCGGTAAGTGCGTCGATCGCCCCCTCGCGGCCCGGCTGCTGGGGCACGAGCAATAGCCAGGGCAGCAGGCTAGCGTGGACGTATTGGCTGAGTTCGGTGTCGTAGTGAGTCAGCACGATGGCAGGCGTGGGGCCCGACAGGGCGATTTGCCGCAGCCCCGGATCGAGCGGCAGCCGTCGCACATGGGGGCGAATGCGTTCATCCCAAAATAGGGACTGGTGTCGCGCAAAGTTTTGTACACTGCTGGGGAAGTGATGCAGCAGTTCCAAATAGGCATCGCATCCGGCGGCAATGCGCTCGTCTACCCAGATGTCGATCGCCCGTCCGGTGAAGTGGTGATGGCTGCGGAGGAGGATCAGCAGTTCCTGCCCCAGTCCCAGCGTAGGCACGGGAAACAGGACGGATTGCGAAGCGGCGATCGCCTGATGGATGCGCTCTGCAAGCTGGTTTTCCTGCTGGCGGCGGTGAGGAAAGCGGGCTGTGCCATAGCTGCCCTCGGCAATCAGCACGTCGGGCTTCAGTCCGCGCATCTCTTCCAGCGGCAGCCCTTCCGCCAGCCGCGAGTTGGACAGCAGAAAATCGCCCGTATAGAAGACGGTGTAGGTGCGCTCCGAGGTGGCGTAGGTGAGCAGGAGCGCTGCGGCCCCCGGCAGGTGTCCAGCAGGAATCAGTTCAGCGCTGAGGCCGTCGGCAAATTCGACGGGCGATCGCCAGGGCAGCGCATGGCAAAAGTCTGGCACGTCTGGTTCATCCAGCCAGTTCAGCGGCAGCAGTTGGGCCGTCACCTCGCTGGCATACACGGGCAAATGAGGAAATGCCCGATGCAGCGCCAGCAATCCCCGCGCATGGTCGCCGTGGGCGTGAGTACACAGCACCAAATCCGCAGGCGGCTCTGCTTCTGCCGTCAGCGCGTCAATCTGTTCTAGTCCACAGTCCAACAGAATCCGATGAGGCCCCATCCGAACCAGCAGACAGACCCCTTCATCGGTGTTTCCTACACCATAGGGCAAGCATTCAAGTTCAGTCACGGCTTCAGCGGGTCGCGTTTCTTGCTCATGAGGAAACCGCAACGCGGCCAGGCAACGTGCGGGGCTGGGGGGAGCCAAGAGAGCGGGAGCAGCGCTCCGAGAGTGCAGTCAGGGTGCGACTTAGTGTGCTAGTGTGCAGAGCCGTTGCCGTGATAGTTGTCTGAATCGTAGAAACCGTTGCGGGTGCCGAAGAAGAGACAGGCCGCAATAAAGACCGGCGTAATTCCCAGAAGAATGAGTTTAACGTCCATTTTTTTGAAACCTCGTTTGCGGTCTAGTATAAGGCTGAGACGAATGAAATCAAGGGTTGTTAGAGTTTGTTTAAGGTTGCTTGCTGGGTTGGGGAGGCACGCCCGTTTGCCCCAAGCCCTCCGTTTGCCCCAGACCCTCCGCTGAGTGGTGCAACCCTTAGCCAGGCTCCGCCGGTTTTTGCCAGCCTGTTTTCATCCTACTCAATCTGTTTAGCATCTGGTTAGTGCCAGTTAGTGTTAGTGCGAGTTAGTGCGAGACAAACTGCCTGTGCGATCGCCCGCTTCTATACCTCCCCAGCCCCCAATCCCATCCCCAGGGGTCATTCCCCGCGACTGGCTGAGCCGCTGCGCCACCCAGGTCGCGCCCGATCTGCTGGGCTGTGTGCTGGTGCGCCAGTTGCCCAATGGGGAAATCCTGCGCGGCGTGATCGTGGAAACGGAAGCCTACACCCCCGGCGA
>NZ_DVEA01000009.1:0-4184 GCF_015295965.1 Thermoleptolyngbya sp. M55_K2018_002 | reverse complement strand
TTGAAAGACGACTGCTACCAAAAAGGGGCGAGTTTCCGTCCCCTTGCGGGGAAGTGGTTGGGAAAGGGTAGCCTCCTGGAACCTTTGCAGGTTGAGAGGTTGAGCACCCCTAATCTCCACAGGTCAAAAACGACCGGATTATTGCAGCACGAGAACTCAAAAAGTCGGAAACATGGATGGCTAAAACCCTGATGGGGCAAGCCACCGCCATAGGTCAACGAAATCATGCGGTTTTCAAGGTTCAGCCGACCTATGGCGATCGTCGCCACTAGGCCCATCATAATCCAGGTCTGCTCAAAAAACGACCTGCGATTATTAAATAATGTAAACATGGCGCTACGCGCTCATGATGTCAAAAGTTTTTTGTGGGAAGCCCTGCGCAGCGGGGTTTCCCACAAAAAACTTTGTCCTAACCAATGCGCGTAGCGCTATGTTAGACAATGTAAAACTCTGGGGGCGGTTCGGGTGGGCCGCTGCCCAGAGTTAGCACCTTGGGCAGTGCATCTGCTGGAATCCAGTAAAAGCGGACGTTGTCCTCTTCTGGCTTGATGCGCCGCTGCACCTTCTGCTGGAGGGTTTTCATCTCCGCCAGGGGCAAAAAGCACTCAAACACGCTCTTTTGCACGCGCCGCCCATAGCCCTCCAGAAACGTCGCCAGCTTTGTGCGCCGCCTGTCGTCGGGAATGTCATAGACCACCAGTACCAGCATTAGTTCACCTTGCGAAACGCTTCGTAGGGCACCCCCTCTAGCAACGCCCGCTTGTAGCGCTGCACCTGGAGTTGCATCACCCGCCGGTAGGAGACTGGCTCTGCCACATCGGGGTGAGACACCTTTAGCGATAGCCGCTTTTCAAACTGATTGAGAAAAGGGCGGCGAGCGGCGTCATTGAGATAGATACCGCCTTCGGCATTGGGCCAGGTGAAATCGGTGGGCTTCAAAAACTTCTGGTTAATCAGCCGCATCACCAGGCTATCTACCACGGGCGAGCGAAACTCCTCCACCAGGTCAAAGGCCAGAAATGTTTGCTTTTTCTCTGACCCGTGCAGGTTGCCCAGGTAAGGATTTAGCCCCTCCGCCAGCAGCAGACTCAAGACATTGTTCAACAGCAGCGTGTAGCCAAAGCTGAGCAGCGAGTTGACCGGGTCTTTGGGCGGGCGGCGGTTGCGCTCGGTAAACGTAAAGGCCGGATTGACGATCAGCGCTCCCAGGGCACGGAAATACTGGGCTGCGGCCAGCCCCTCATAGCCCCGCAGGCTGTTGAGGCTGTCGGCCTGAAGGCTAGACTCTAGCGACTCTGCCAGGGTTGCAATTGCCTCGGCCACCGCTGGAAGCTGGCGCTTGCGATTGAGCCGCAGCAAGAGCTGGCGCGAATTGGCCAGCTTTCCCGCCACAATGGCACGGGCGGTGGCCAGCTTAAAGCTCTCATTCCCCTGATGCTGATATTGCACCAGTTCTGTGCCGATGTCGGTGTATTCTGCGCTCCACAGGTGGCCCC
Source organism: Thermoleptolyngbya sp. M55_K2018_002 (assembly GCF_015295965.1). Lineage (NCBI taxonomy): Bacteria > Bacillati > Cyanobacteriota > Cyanophyceae > Oculatellales > Oculatellaceae > Thermoleptolyngbya > Thermoleptolyngbya sp. M55_K2018_002. The sequence goes on along the minus strand of NZ_DVEA01000009.1, from coordinate 2,688 downwards.
TATAGTCGCCCAGTTGGGACATAAACACCACTGGCACCTGGTTTTCCAGACATTCAGCAATCACCGCCGTGGTGAGCTGAATATTGCCAAACACCAGCACGCGCTCCACCTCTCGCACCGGAATTTCGAGTGCCTCCTCCTTGGGCAACTTGACCACATAGCGGCCCTGCTCTTTTTTGACCGTGGTGCCCTGGTGCACCAGATACAGCGTTGACATACCCGTCCTCCAAATTGTTTCGTTTGATGTGATTTCAACCCGTTCAGGTTCGCGCACCCGATAGCCCAGCACCACAAATAAGGGGGGCGGTATGGGCTGTTGTGATGCCTTGAGCGCCGCCAGCAGCGCCTGCTCCATCTGCGTGTTCTGCGCTGGCGCGTCGGTGTGAACAAGGCGCAGCTCCGATCCCAAGCGGACGTTGGTTTCATCCGGGGGGTTGGGGTCTGTCACCTTTTGCATTGGCAGCACCAGATCACCGCTAAACACATGGCCCAAAAACCGAAACCCCCGCTCGAAACTAGTCAGGCTTGTTTTTTCGGGGTGCAAGACCAGCCCCATCTCCCCCAAAAGCTGCGATACTTGCTCCCTGGCGGCTTGAACGTGCTGCTGTTTTCGCCCTAGCACCACAAAATCGTCGGCGTAGCGCACCAGCTTCAGCTTGGTGCCATCGATCGCCTCATCAAAGTCATCCAGGTAGACATTGGCCAGCAGGGGCGAAATCACGGCCCCCTGGGGAATGCCCCGCTGGGGAAAGTACACCCCTTCCCGCGTCAGCACGCCCACCGATAGCCATTGCTGCATCAGGTGCAAGACCAGCGCTACAAACTCTGCCGAGGGCCATGTCTGCAACCGCTGCGCCCTGGCTGGATAGGAGCGTTCTGGCGGCTGTTTGTCTTCTCGCTTGATCGGCAGCCGCTCTGCCACCTCCGCCAGCAGCCGCTGATGGCCAATGTGGTCAAAATAGCCAACGATATCGGCATCCAGCACCCACTGGTAGCCCCGCCGCTGATGGGCCGTAATGCGCTCAACCGCCATTTTGTGCGATCGCCCGGGCCGATAGGCATAGCTGCACCCCTCGAACTGCGGCTCAAGCATGGGGTGTAGCACATTCAGCAGGGCTTGCTGCACAATGCGATCGCGCACGGTGGGCACCTGCAGTTCGCGCCAGCCGCCGCGGGGTTTGGGAATAAAAATCTGTCGGAGGGGTAGGGGGCGATAGGTGCCGTGGGCCACCTGCTGTTGCAGCACCGATAGCCTGCGCTCTGGATCTTGACTAAACTGGGCGATAGTTTCGCCATCTACCCCCGCGCAGCCCTGGTTTGCGGCTACCTTAGTCCAGGCTTGCCAAAAATTTTCTGCGGATAAGAACGCTGGCTTGTCTAGCATGGGAGGGACTCCTGGGAACAAAGAAAAGCGGACGTTTTGGATGTGGCGGGGGCATTAGGGAATACGCAATGCGCCCTCACCCTCAATCCCTCTCCCAAGCAGGGAGAGGGACTTTGATAGCGCCCTCACCCTCAATCCCTCTCCCAAGCAGGGAGAGGGACTTTAATCCGGCTCCCCTTCTCCCTTTTTGGGAGAATTGGTATTTATCGATTGGGGTCTTTCCTCCTCCAATGGGCTTTAATCCGGCTCCCCTTCTCCCTTTTTGGGAGAAGGGGTTGGGGGATGAGGGCTGAGTGGATCTTCCCCGAAGGGTTTTTGGGATATGCATTAGTATGCAATAGTCTTTGAAGGCCCCTCTTCAAACAAGGGTGTATAACAGAGAAAATGCAAACCTAAAATCATTCCCCTTTTATGCGAAATACACTGACCCGAGCCATCAAGATCGTCTTCAATGCCGAAACCATCCTGCCGTTTTTTGTGGGGTCGGTGTGTTTAGGAGTTCTGGGCAATGCAATTTACGATGGGCTGAAGCGGGTGTTTGGCGAGAGTGGGCTGGCGCTGGCTCAAATTGGGCTGACGGCGGCGCTAGTGTTGTTGGGGGCGATCGCGGCAGTATTCTGGCTGATTTCGCGCCAGATCGCCTCCTTGCCGGACGACATTCCGCTGCAGGTGCGCAAAAAGCAGCTTGACCGCCAGTATCCAGGACTGATTCTGTTAGTCAGCCATCCCCAGTCCTGCGAGACGGCGATTCGCCATCATTTGCCCACCCTCCAGCGCTGCTGGCTGATCAGTTCGCTGGAGCGGTTAAACCTTGCGAAAGATTTGCAGAGCCAGTATCCTCACCTGTGCGTGGATGAGCCACTGGTGGTGACAGACGTGTATGACCCGCTGGAATTCCGCGATCGCGTGAATGACATTTACCAGATGTGCCTGCCGCCGGGCTGGCAAGAGCAGGATGTGATTGCCGACTATACCGGCATGACGGCCCATGCGTCGGTGGGAACGGTGCTGGCCTGCGTCAATACCGCGCGCCCGCTGCAATATATCCCCGCCAAGCTCGACCCCCAAACCGGCAAACCCATTGGCTCCCTACCGCCGATCAAAATCACCTTGGGGGCTGAAGCCGTCTAGCGTTGTCAGTTTTGCCATCCATGCTGAGGATTGGGGGCTGCGCTACGAAACCGCCAGAACTTACGCCAAACTCGCCCGCAAAGCCGCAGGCACTCAAGTTTGACCCCCGATTCACAAACTGGTTGGAAACTGGGGCAGGGGATGGCGCTTTTTGCCAGGAATGAGTGCATCTA
>NZ_DVEA01000255.1:0-4211 GCF_015295965.1 Thermoleptolyngbya sp. M55_K2018_002 | reverse complement strand
TAAGGCGGTTTCCCCCCTTGTTAAGGGGGGCTAGGGGGGATCTCTGAGTGCTTAACATTACAGGCGATACCTTTTCAAACACCCTCTTAGGGCCTTGTTGTGGAGCAGCGCTGCCGCCCCACAATCATATCTGTGCCCTGAAACATCTGTGCCCTAAGACATCTGTGCCCTAACTTCTTGTTTCCTGGAACTTGTCTGCTGATCCCAAATTAGCCCGCCAAGTGTGTTTCGACTACGGAGACGAGGTGCGTTGTCCAGTGGTCTACGAGATCGGCGTGGGCGGCTTCTACCATGACGCGAATGACAGGTTCGGTGCCCGATGCGCGGACGAGGATGCGGCCGCGATCGCCCATGTCGGATTCTGCCAGGGCGATCGCCCGTTGCAGCGGTTCGCAGGTGTGCCAGTTCAGGCGGCGATCGCGGTCTTCCACGCGCACGTTCCGCAGCAGTTGGGGATAGGTCTGGAAGCTCTGATCGCGCAGGTCGGCCAGCGACACCCCAGACCGCTTGACCAGGGCCGCCAGGTGCAGCGCCGTCAGCATTCCGTCGCCAGACACTGCGTAATGGGGACAGAGGATGTGGCCCGATTGTTCACCGCCCAGCTTTGCGCCCCGCTTCACCATTTCGGCGTGAACATACTGGTCGCCCACGGCAGTTCTCACCAGGGTTCCGCCCTGCGCTTCCCAGGCCCGCTCAAAGCCGAGATTTGCCATCACGGTGGAAATCAGCGTGTCGTTGGGCAGTTGTCCTGCCTGACGCAGCGCGTTACCCCAGAGAAACAGGACGTAATCGCCATCAATGACGCGCCCCTGGCTGTCTACGGCCATCATCCGGTCGGCATCGCCGTCGAAGGCAAACCCCATGTCGGCCTGATGCTCTAGAACCGAAGCCTTGAGAGAAGCCAGATGGGTGGAACCGCAGTTGACGTTGATGCGATCGCCATCGGGTGCGTCGTGCAGGCAAATTACCTCAGCGCCCATTTCGCGGAAGACCCGTTCACCCAGGTTTGCTGCTGCGCCCCAAGCCAGATCCAGCACAATTTTTAGCCCTGCGAGGCTGCCTTGGGGCTGGAAGGGCTGATGCAGCGACGCAACGTAGTCTTGCAGCAGTTCTGGGCGATCGCAGCACAGGCCCGTATTCGTCAGAGCGGGGGTGCTTTCCAGGGGCGATCGCAGCGCCGCTTCGATTTGGGCTTGCAATTCTGGAGCCAGCTTTGCCCCCTGGCTGCTAAAAAACTTGATGCCGTTGTCTTCTGGCGGGTTGTGGCTGGCGGAAATCATCACGCCGCCCGCTGCGCCCAGTTTATTGGCCAGGTAGGCTACCGCCGGAGTCGGGCACAGGCCCAGGTTCCACACCTCCAGCCCTGCGGAGGCCAGCCCCGCCGACAGCGCCGCCGACAGCATATCGCTAGAGTTGCGCGAATCTTGTCCCAAAATCATCGGGCCCGCCTCGGACGTTTTCAGCACTTGCCCTGCTCGGTAGCCAACCTGAAACGCCAATGGAGCCGTCAGCAAATCTCCCGCCCGTCCACGAATTCCGTCTGTGCCAAACAGCTTGCCCGCCGGTAGCGACAGCGGACTCCAAAGCTCATCAACCGCCCGTCCGCTTGCCGGAACGCGATCCGCAAGGCGAGACAACCCCGACCATACAGGAGAAACGACCATAACCTAGCACTCCAGAAAAATCACTCCACACACATGAGGAGAATAGCACTTTGTTGGTTAAGAAGATTAAATACCTATTGACAGATGTTTCGATAGGTTGATGACTCTGAAGACAGATCTAGGACTTACGCAGTTAGACGATTTCTCAGGGGCGCAGCCCGCAAGAAATCGTCCAAAACCCAGAAAACATATCGCAAGTGCGTAAGTCCTGAGATTTTTTGAGCGGGGGCGTGTAGTACTTTGCGGGGGCGGGTTGGGGGTGTCCGGAGGGTTTTGGGAGAGGAGTCCCAAAGGGTTGAAGGAATTTTTTGTGCCCCCCGTCCTCTGTTTCTCCACGATTCTCTGCGCCCTGGCCCCTGTTATAGGTCAGACTTACGGGTTTCAATCAAGAACTTCTGGCGGATTGCCCTTTTGAACCGGGCTGATGACAGGTTGTTGCGGATTTGGGCAGCCAGGACTTACCTCGTTGGACGATTTTTCGCAGGCGCAGCCCGCGAGAAATCGTCCAAAACCCAGAAAGCTTATTGCCAGTGCGTAAGGGCAGTTTCGGATTTGGGCAGGGCTGTTTAAGATAAGGCCAAAGGCGATCGCCCGTGGGCCAGGTTTCACCCACAGTTCCCGATTCAGCGCGAGGCTCTAGTCTGTATGGCTTCTCCACTCTGGCCCTATGTCACCTCTGGCATTCCCGACGACCGCTTTGAGCAGTTGCCTGGAATTCCCCTCACCAAGCGCGAAATTCGGGTGCTGCTGCTGTCGCAACTGCGGCTGCGGCCGGACGCGGTGCTGTGGGACATTGGCGCGGGCACGGGCACGATTCCGGTAGAAGTGGGGCTGCGGTGTCCTTTGGGAAAGGTCTATGCCATCGAGCGCGACGAGGAAGTGGCCAGCCTGATTCGCCGCAACTGCGATCGCTTTGGTGTCAAAACAGTGGAAGTGGTGGAGGGCAGCGCCCCAGAGTGCCTGAGCGAGCTAGCGGATGCGCCGGACTGCGTGTGTGTGGAGGGGGGGCGATCGGTGAAGGCGATTTTGCAGGCGGCGTGGAGCTATTTGCTGCCGGGGGGACGCATCGTGGCGATCGCCACTAACCTCGAAACGCTCTATGCCATCTCAGAATGTCTCGCCAGCCTCCAGGTTCGCAATGTGGAAGTGGTGCAGTCGGTGATCAACCGCCTGGAAAATCGCGGCATTCATCAGGTGTTTGCAGCGCTTGACCCCATGTTTATCGTCAGCGGCGAAAAAGGAGAATGACCGAATCTCCCCCCAGTTGCTTCTGCCGTTCTAGCAACCCACACTCTACCAAGTTTTCATTCTTCGCTCTTCCCTCTTCGTTCTTCGTTCTTCCCTCTTCCCTCTTCCTTCTTCCTTCTGCCGTTTTAGCAACACGCGCTTCGCTGAGAGCGCCCTTACAATATGTAAACGAAACCCATAAATAAGACCGCAGACGGGTGTGTTTATGAAGGATGCACGCCAAAGTGTGCCAGAGTAGTCTTTAACCTCTGCTTAAGTCCTTCTTTACGGTTTCTTTATTGCGGATTGATTGCTCCATCTCTTAATTTTCTATGGCATCGCCCCGAGTTCTCAGCGCTATCATCGCCATCATTCTTGCCTTGGGAATGGTGTGTTTGGGCGGATGGTATTTCACCCTGGGCGTTGCGCTGATGGTGTATTTGGGGCAATTAGAGTATTTCCAGCTTTGCCGCGCCAAGGGCATGGCTCCGGCTGCCAAGACGACGCTAGCCGTCAGCCAGCTGATCCTGGTAACGGCCACGCTATCCCCCACGCTGGCCGATGCGGTGGTGCCCGTCGCTGGAACCTGCATTTGCTTTTACCTGCTGTTTCAGCCCAAACTAGCGACGATCGCCGACATTTCTGCCTCCATTTTGGGGCTATTCTACGGCGGCTATCTGCCGAGCTATTGGGTGAGGCTGCGATCGCTCGGCCAGGCAGAAGTCAGCAACCTACCGCTAAATGGCTTTTTGCCCCTCTCATGGGACGATTGGCAAGCCCTACCGCCAGGGCTGACGACGATGCTCATCGCCTTTGGCTGCATCTGGGCTGCGGATATTGGGGCCTATGTGTTTGGCAAGCTGTTTGGCAAAACGCGCCTGTCTGCGATTAGCCCCAAGAAAACGGTAGAAGGGGCAGTGTTGGGGGTGTTGGGCAGCGTCGCGGTCGGGACGATTGGATCTTGGCTGCTGCGGTGGCCGGGCTTTCCGCTGACGGGGATGGCGCTAGGACTAATCATCGGCATTGCTAGCCTGCTGGGTGACCTAACGGAATCGATGATGAAGCGCGACGCGGGCGTAAAGGATTCTGGGCAACTCATTCCGGGGCATGGTGGCATCCTCGATCGCGCCGATAGCTATGTGTTCACCGCGCCACTGGTTTACTATTTCGTGACGCTCCTGCTGCCGCTGCTGCCCACATAGGACAGAAATCCTATGTTTGTCTTTGTTAGGAGTTATTCAGTTGGACGATTTCTCGTGGGTGCAGCCCGCGAGAAATCGTCCAAAACCCAGACAACTTAATCGCAAGTGCGTAAGTCCT
>NZ_DVEA01000366.1:0-24873 GCF_015295965.1 Thermoleptolyngbya sp. M55_K2018_002 | reverse complement strand
TTCTGCCCCGGCTGCGCGGGCCGCCTGGGCCGCCTGGGCCAGCAGCGTTGGCGGCAGTCCTTCTACCTCGCTGGGCTGCGTCAGCGTCAGGCTAAAGGCCTTGGTTTCGTCTAGCAGGTTGTTGGAAAACTGGGTAGACAGGTTCGCTAGCTCAAGCTGGATTTTGTTGAAGCGATCGCGCCTTTCGCCTTCTAGCCCCACGCCCGCCAACTCTGCCTCGCGGATAGATGACTCGATAATCCGCTGCTGGGCTTCGCTGAGGGTGCCCCAGGCGGCGCTGTTGCGAATTGCCTTATACCCCTCATAGAGCGGCTTGCTCTGGCTCACGCGCATCCCAAATTTCACCACTTCGGGCTGCATGGCTTCCTGGGCCTCGCGCAGTTCCGGGCTATTCTTCACGCCCATCAGGTGGTTCACTACGCCCCACGCCCAAAACACAGGTTCGGTCAGGGCTTCTAATGGCTCGATCAGTCCTTCCCAGGTTGGCTTGGTGTTTGTTTCCAGATGCGTCAGGGCATCGGTCGCCTTGGCCAGCAGTTCGGTCATGGCTGGCACGACGTGTTCAGGACGAATTTGGTCGAAGGGGGGAAGACCTTTGCCAGCCAAGAGGGGGTTCGCGGTAGTTGCAATCATAAAAAGTGAATGGGGGATGGAGTGAATGGAGGATGAATGGGGTGCCTGAGCGTTTAAGAAAATACAGGTAAGAATCTCAGGTAAGAATCTACTAAGAATCTACAGTCGAAGTCATATCAACTACGCCCTAGACATTCGATCTTAAGCGATCGCCCCCAGAGTTGCCATCCAGCTTTCTAGCTCAATCCTGAAATCTATCGGTTTTTCTGCAAAAAGGCAAAACAGGACGCAAGCATCCACTTACGTCCTTCTTCTGAACTAGGCTCAATCCAAGGCCCAGTCTGACACCTATAGGCCCAGTCTGACACCTGCCTGACAGATCCTATTAAATCAGCCGCTAAAGTTTAGATCAGCCGCGGCTAGCTCCAAAACTGCCCGAAGTAGGTCGATGCTGTTCTAGCATAAGCGGCCCAGCCTGCCTCTTCTGGTTCCGAAGCCCAGCAGCGTTCTAGGTGGCTGACGGCCTGTTCTAGGGTGCTGTCTTCCAAGAAAAACCACGCCAGCGCACGCGGGGCGATCGCCATCCCTGTGGCAAAGGGAACCGTAGGCAAATCGAGGGCGATCGCTGCCCTGTCTCCTGGCTCTCGATGCCGATAAGACTCCCACGCAAAGAACTCGCCGAACTTATGGGTGAACCATTTCATACCAAAAAACCTCCACAATTACACTGGGGAGGCACTTCAAAACCTGTCACCATCACCACCTCAAAGGCATTGCCAGAAGCAATGCACAAGGTTGGATATGTCCGAATCTTTTTCCGTGCCCTACGTTACCGTTTAGGATCACATCTTCACTATAACACCCTCAGATCAGAGCGCGTATACCGCAGCTAACATGTCCCAGATACAAATCGTCCCAGATACAGGTCGCCTGACCTGCAACAGGTCACCCCTGGGTTCACGCCCGTCCGGATCAGGAGGCAACCTGCGCTCACTGCAAAAAACACTCAGAAACACCAAGAAGCGCTTCGTGGGACTTACGCACCTACGATGAACTGCCTGCGTTTCGGACGATTGCTCGTGGGTGCATCTCGATATAGATTCTCCAAATAGATTCTCCAACGACACAAGCCCTAACTTAGTTTCATCAAAACAACACAAAGTCCGTATAGTCGATGTTTCGTATGTAAAGAGTAGGCGAAAGATCAAACAAAATCGCTCTAGATCCTGGAATCTTCGGAGAGATACAAGTGCTTTGACCTACCAATCTTCATGAACGTAGGCACATCTTTAAAGCCTGCGTAAGCCCTTCACAAGTTCCAAGCAGAGTTTGAATTCTTTGTAAGTTGAGAACCAATCCACTGTAAGTGACAACCCTCATTCTGTATCTTAAGACATATGGATTCAGTGCATTTACCAGTATCTCTCAGCGACATCTCAGTGGTTTCTAGGGGTTGATTCTGTGGTGATGCTCTGGGAGTTGTAAGGTCAGTCTCTGATGCCTAGATGCCTTAGAGCCACCCTAGCGCTGATTCATTCATATCAGCATTTTCCGATGAGACTGATGTCAGGATATGCAAGAAGCTCACAAATCACTCACGAATTTCTCAGGGTTCTGCGGTATCAGAAGAATCCAGCTTGGTTAGGCTCAGCTTCTATGAAATTAATGCTTGTTTGCACATCTGGCGGTCATTTCTCAACCATGAGAGACATGGAGTCGTTTTGGTCTCAGCACGAGAGAGTCTGGGTAACGGACTTTAAGAAAGATACGAGTCTTCTAAATGACTTGAATGAGCGAGTTTGCTGGCTGCCCTATCAGGGCCCAAGAGACTGGAAGCGTTTTCTAATGAACCTGCCCAGATCTCTGAGAGTTCTGCTTCTAGAGCGCCCTGATATGGTGCTTTCGACGGGTGCAAGTATAGCAGTGAATTTCGCGATCCTGTCCAAGCTGTTAGGAATTCGCTTCTTATATATCGAGAGTATTTCTCGTTCAGATGAACTGAGCCTGTCTGGTAAATTCATTTACCCGCTCGCCGATGAGTTTTATGTTCAGTGGCAGGAGTTGACCGAAAAATATCCAAGAGCAATCTTTAGAGGAACTGTGGCTTGACTCTAAATAAAACACTCTCGATCATTCTCGTTTAGTGATTTCTAAGTTGTTCCTGAAGATCCCAGAACACGATGATTATTCTCACTCTTGGCACGATTCCATACTCTTTTGATAGAGCGATTACCTGGCTACACTTGCTGCTAGAGCAGCAGGTTATCTCTGAACCTGTTTTTATTCAGAGCGGGGTCACTGATACCTCTCTTGTTGATCGCCATCCCCTTACAACAGTGGTCAAGACGATTGAGTCTAAAAAGCTGATTGCTTTGGCTAAAGAAGCTAGGCTGGTCATTTCTCATGGCGGCCAGGGTTCAACACGAATGCTGGCTTCGCAACAGGCTTGCTTTGTTTTGCTGCCGCGACTGGCTCGCTTTGAGGAGCATATTGATGATCATCAACTTCTATTTGCTAAAAGTATGCAGCGATTTGGGATTAAGCACTGTTTAGCCCTAGATGAGCTTCGACAGTTTGTGCTAGAGCCGCCGCCACCCTTCCGAGGACAGCTATTTAATGGCCCCAAGCTAGCAGATCATCTGATTGCAAAGTATCCAGGGCTGAAGGAGGTTGCCTTCAAGCAGGTAGGCTGTCTGGAAACAGTTTGAACCAAACTCTTTAAGTTTCGTTCACTCGGTTTCTCTGTGGATCAGGAGCAAGTAGGATGTGCCCGCTAGTCAGCATTATCATCAACAACTATAACTACGGACGTTTCTTGAGACAGGCTATCGATAGCAGCCTCAATCAAACCTACTCTGAAATAGAGGTGATTGTGGTTGATGATGGCTCTCAGGATAGTTCCCAAGAGATTATTCTGAGCTATGGCGATCGCATTATTCCGGTTCTGAAGCCTAATGGCGGACAGGCCTCTGCGATGAATGCAGGATTTCGAGTCAGCAAGGGAGAAATTATCGTTTTCCTAGATGCGGATGATTATTTCTTTCCTCATGCAGTGGATACGATTGTTGCTCAATGGACCCCCGACACTGCCCAAATGCAGGCTCGACTGGAATCACGCGATGCAGAGGGAAATTACATTGACCTGTATCCTGCGCCGGAGATTACTTTCAATACTGGAGATGTCACCCCGTTATTGCTCACAAAAGGGCGATATAACACGACTGTGACCAGCGGCACTAGCTTTAGTCGGATGGTGCTAGAAAAAATTTTGCCCATTCCCGAAGCGGACTTTCGGATTTCTGCGGATGGCTATTTGGTGTCTGTTTCGCCTTTTTATGGTCAGGTATTTGCAATTGAAACTCCAATTGGAGTTCGTCGGAAGCATGGTGAAAATCTTTGGGCTGCGTCTAGTCAGGAAATCGACGTTTCTCGCTTTCGGAAATCATTGCGGCATGACCGCTTGAGATATCAGGCGATCGCTGGAACGGCAAAGAGTCTGGGGCGATCGCTCGATGGTGATCCCGGCTTGAAGGACACCCTGCATTTGAGCGATCGAATGGTTTCGCTCAAGGTCGATCCCCAGGGGCATCTATATCCAACAGATTCCTGCGTGATGCTTGCCTGGAAGGGAGTTTGGGCGGTTTGGAAATATTCCACTTATTCCAAGAAACGAAAGCTGATTCTGAGCCTGTGGTTTCTATGGGTAGGCTATCTGCCTGTGGCGTTGGCAAAGCCTGCGATCGCCTGGTTCCTATTAGGAAAATCTCGCCCTCGATTTGTAGACAAGCTTATAAAACAGATCAGAGCAGCCACCAGCTAGGTTTATGAGGAGCCTGTTATGCGGGTCACTATTTGCGTCATCACGTATCAACGACCTGAAGGCTTAAAACGTCTTTTAGAAGGGCTGAGAAAACTGGAGTTTAAGCAGCTTCAGCCTGAGATTCATGTCGTGGTAGTGGACAACGATGAATCAGGGCAGGCGTTTCGCTTTTGCAATCAGTTATCCCCAGATTATCCCTGGAATTTAACAGCTTGCATGGAGCCGCGTCGCGGAATTTCCTATGCTCGCAACCGGGCGATCGCCACTGCTCCTTCAGACACCGATTTCATTGCCTTCATTGACGATGATGAAGTGCCCGAATCGGACTGGCTAGAGCAACTTTTATTGACCCAAATCCAGCATCAAGCAGATGTGGTGCATGGGCCGGTTCTCCCCCATTTTCAGCCTGACGCACCGACCTGGGCAATTCGAGGTCGCTTTTTTGAAAATCGACGCTATCCAACGGGGCATCTTTTGGAGGCGGCTTACACCAACAATGTCCTGATGCGAGCAGAGTTGGTCAAGGATCAGAAAAACGTTTTCCAAGAGCGATTTGCATTGACGGGTGGAGAAGACTCCTACTTTTTCAGGTGTCTTCATCAGTCAGGAAAAAAGCTGGTTTGGGCTGATGAAGCGATTGTTTATGAGTGGATTCCCGACAGCCGTACGACGGTGCAGTGGATTTTGCAGCGGGGCTATCGCAGTTGTCTAAGCTACTCTATCTGGGAAAAAGAAGCGAAGCCATCGGTTCGAGTTCGTTTGTTATCTAGCGCTAAGGCATTGCTCCAAATGATTTATGGACTGATGACCATTCCGTTGGGGCTGATCCAAAAGCGTTTGGTGATCGCATCGCTGCTGAGAATCTTTCGGGGTGCTGGTCGCTTGGCTGGGCTTTTAGGCCTCACGTATCAGGAATATAAGACCATTCACAAGGTGTAGAAACTGGCTTTGGAGCAGCCTTGAACTTGGAAAATCATCATCAAGACAGCTCATAGCAGTCTGTGGACGCAAAAACTATGAATCCTCGAATTTCTGTTGTCATCCCACATTTCAATGACTTGGAAAATCTGAAAATTTGTCTGAGTTGCTTGATGAACCAGACGCTACCACTGGATCAATTTGAAATTATTGTGGCTGATAATAATTCGAGTCTGGGTTTGGATGCTGTACGCAGCGTCGTTGCAGAGATAACCAATTGCAAAGCAAAAGTAATTTCTGCCCCGATTCAAGGCGCGGCAGAAGCAAGAAACGCAGGGGTTTTAGTATCCCAATCCGAAATTTTGGCATTCATAGACTCTGACTGTCAGCCCTCAGAGGACTGGCTTGAAAATGGATTGAGAGCGATGAAGCAAGCCAAGCTTGTAGGGGGTCGCGTCCGGGTTCTTTTGAATAATCCGGATGATCCTCATCCTGTGGAAGCGTTCGAGTCTGTTTTTGCATTCAATAATCAGTCCTATGTCCTGAAAAAGCAATTTTCTGTAACCGCAAATCTGTGGGTTTCCAGAGAAGTTTTCAATGTAGTGGGTGGGTTTCGTCAGGGTGTTTCTGAAGATATGGACTGGTGCCATCGGGCGATCGCCGCTGGCTATTCTCTTGTTTATCAAGACGATGTTTGTGTCGGGCATCCAGCACGAAGAACTTGGGCTGAACTGGCTCGAAAATGGCAGCGATTGACTCGTGAGAGCTATCATCTGATTCGCGAGCGTCGATTGGGATATATCTTGTGGATAATGCGGAACTGGGTTGTCCTTCTCTCTGCTCTACCGCATACTCTGGTGATTCTCAACTCCAAAAAACTTAGCCGACTGGAAGATCGATTGAGAGCGATTTTAATCCTATTTCGGCTTCGTCTTTATCGCTTTTTTGAAGCCCATCGATTGATGCTGTCTGACTAGTGATTGGCGGCCCATAAGTTTATCAAGTCTTGATGATTGGCAGAAGCTAGTGTGAAGGCAGATGCGGCTCGTTGCCTGAGCCGTCTAGACTGGAGGGGTAAAGCAAAGAGTGGTCGTCTGCTGCCAGATTGAGCCTCGCTTAGCGAAGCAAAAGATCTTAGAAAGGAGTCTAGAAGAAATCTTTGGGATGGGCGCAATTGACCGTTTTGATGGCAGAACTGAGTTTCGAGAATCCGGGGTGCTAATGCGAATGCCTGAGAGATTGCGCTCCGTTGAATTGCTCTAAAGTCTGCGTAATTCTGCGGTTGCGGTCTTCAGGTTTGGAGCGTTTTTTCAGTTAGTGCGCCGCTGGCTGTGTTGCTCTTTGGGAGTCTCATGAGTACTCAATCTTTTCGAGAAGAAGTCGATATCGATCTGCAACGCTATGCACAGGTTCTGAAGCGGCGATGGCTGCCTGCGGTCGGAGTGTTTAGCACGGTTGCGGTGCTGTCAACCCTGGCGGCCCTGTCGCAACAGCCCAGCTATAATGCCTCTGGCAAGGTACTCGTCAAGATTGACCGCGCCTCTTCGTTAACAGGATTGGACACGACGGGGGCGACTGCGATTGGTCGTCAAAGCGCCGTTGGTTCGGACACCGACCCCATCGTGACCCAGGTCGAAACAATTCGCTCGTTGCCGATTGCGGAGGCGGCGATCGCCGATCTCAAGCTTACTGATGATGAAGGGCAGCCCCTCAGCCCGGTCGGGTTTCTGGAAGTTTTGACAGTCAAGCCGATTCCCGGCACTGACATGATTGAGGTTGGCTATCAGGACAAAGATCCAGAGCAGGCGGCGGCAGTGGTTAACAAGGTGATCCAGGCTTACCGCAACAATAATATTGCAACCAATCAAGCTGAAGCCGCCGCCGCCCGCAAATTCATTACAGAGCAACTGCCCCGAACTGAAGCTGCGGTGCGAGAAGCCGAAGTCGCGCTGCAACGCTTCAAAGAGCAGAACCAGGTGATTTTGCTGGATGAAGAATCCCGCGAGACGGTCAAAGCCATGAAGCGTCTGGATGATGAAATTGCGAGGGTCAGGACGCAGTTTGTCAATGCGACAACCCGCTCTCGCGAATTGCAGCAGCAGTTAAGAATGTCTCCAGAACAGGCCGTGAGTGCAACGGCGCTGAGCCAGTCTCCGGCGATTCAGGAGGTCTTTTCCCAGCTTCAACAAATTCAGGGGCAGCTTGATCTGGAGCGGGCCCGCTATCGGCCAACTCACCCTACCATTGCCACGCTGGAGCAGCAAGAAGCTCTGTTGCAGCAACGACTCCAGGGGCGAGTCGCTCAGCTAGTGGGGCAAAGTCGGGTGTCGGAGCGGGATATCCAACTGGGGGCGCTGGCTCAAGATTTGACAGCGAACTTGGTGCAGTCAGAGGTGGAGCGCGTCGCGCTGGGCAGTCAGATTGCTGAGTTGGCGCGGCTACAGGCAGAGCAGCGCAGCCGAGCAGTGACGATTCCTCGGCTAGAAGCGACCCAGCGCGAACTGGAGCGGCGACTGGCAGCGGCTCAAGGCACCTATGAATCGCTGCTCCAGCGGTTGCAAGAAGTGCAGGTGGCAGAGGATCAGACGATTGACAACGTGCGGGTGATTTCGGCAGCCGTTGTGCCTGAAAAGCCCGCTGCTTCTAGCAAAAAGCTGATTCTGCTGGGTGGGCTGGTGCTGGGATCGGCGATGGGTGTGGTGACTGCGTTCCTGCTGGATTTGTGCGATCGCTCTGTGAAAACCATCCCAAACGCTCAGCAGTTGCTCCATTACCCGCTGCTGGGGGTTGTGCCGAGTTGGAAACAGTCTGGCAGGCGGCAAGATATTTTGCCCATGCAGCAAAGCGGCGGATCTCCGTTTGCTGAGATTCATCATGCCTATCGCGTGTTGCAGTCTAACCTGGGATTGCTGGATTCAGAATTTGGACTAAAAACCCTCGTCGTTACCAGTTCCGTGCCTCAAGAAGGCAAGTCTCAGGTTGCGGCAAATCTGGCAGTGGCGATCGCCCAAGCTGGGCAGCGTGTGCTGCTGGTGGATGCGAATTTTCACCATGCGACCCAACATCGGATGTGGAACGTCGATGGAGCGGTCGGTCTGGCAGACGTGCTGGCAGATGAGGCAGAGCTAACCGACACAATCCAGCCAGTGGCTCCAAATCTAGAGCTTTTGGCAGCAGGCAACTTGGCTTCTTCCACCTCTACTGCGCTCACCCCTCAAAAACTGCTGCCGGTAATTGCAGCAGTGGTTCAGCGATACGACGTGGTGCTCTTTGACACGCCAGCCCTTTCCGGTGCAGCGGATGCGTCCACCTTGGGCAAGCTGACGGATGGGATGCTGCTGGTCGTGCGACCGACGACGGATGTAGAGGATTTGAAAGCGACTCGCAGTTTGCTCAATCTCGCCAGACCCCATGTACTGGGGATTGTGGCTAATGGCGTTGCCCCGATTCGCAACCCCAATCGCTATTTTGCCCTGACCCAGGAAGTCGCCTTTGCCAAACCCGTCAAGCCTGTGCCCAGCTTTGAGCAACTCTTTCCCATTGAGCAGCACAGCCAAAATGGGCAGTCTGCCGAATCTCAAGAATCGTCTAACCTGGAGGTCGCATCGTGACACATTCAGCGGCATCTTTAGCAGCATCTATCTCCAAAGCCGTTGTTTCTAAAGCGGTTGTGCGCGGTTCGGCGATCGCCCTGAGCCTGTCCCTCAGCGGGTTGGCGGCCCCGGCTGCCGTTCTCGCTCAAAACTCCCTCGCAGTTAGCCCCGCGTCCCCCTTCCTGGCACTGCCTTCAGACTATATTCTTGGCCCCGGTGATGAACTGGCAATTACGGTGCTGGGCTTTGATGAATATACCGGAACGCGGGTCATTGCCCCCAATGGCACGATTACCCTGCCCGTGATCGGGGTGGTGCCAGTGGCAGGGCAAACCATCGACTCGCTCACTCGCGACCTCACCACTCGGCTGAACTATTACTTGGTCAACCCGTCTGTGGCGGTGAGCCTGACGACCCTACGCCCTGTGTTCGTAACGGTGACGGGTGAGGTACAGCGACCCGGCCCGATTCAGCTTGACAATCCGCGCAATGGTACAAATGGCAACAATCCCCAGCAAAGCCTGCCGACCCTGAGTGCGGCGCTAGTCGCTGCGGGCGGCATTACGACCCACGCAGATTTGCGGCAAGTGCTGGTGCGGCGATCGCTCCCCAGCGGCAGCACTACAACGCTCACCGTCAACCTGTGGGATGGCATTTGGGCCGAGTCCAACGCCAACAATCCCCCCCTGCAAGACGGCGATATTGTACTGGTGCCCAAGCTGGCGGCTGATGCCACCCTCGACCGCCGCCAGATTGCTCAGTCCAGCTTGGCTCCGGCAACCGTGCGGGTGCGCGTGGTGGGCGAGGTGACCCGTCCAGGTGAGGTGCAGGTGCCGCCCAACAGTTCCCTGTCGAGCGCAGTGGCGATCGCTGGCGGCCCCACCGAAGACGCTCGCCTCAGCCAAGTCAACTTTATCCGCATGAATGATCAGGGACAAATTGAGCGCCAAGAAATCGACCTCCGCAACCTGACAGACAGCTATCAGGTGCAAGAGGGCGATGTCATCGTAGTGCCCAAGCAAACGGCTGCATCGGTTGCTGATTTTGCGGGACGGATTTTCAATCCGCTGGGGCTGATTCTTAGAGTCCTGGGGTTATAGATTCGGCTAGTCTAGCGTGAGTCCAAAAAGTCTTTTCAGGAGCGATTAGCGTTCACTTCAGAAACCATTCAATCATGAGAAAACCTCTCGATTTTTTAGAGAAAGCCTTCACTGCGATCGCGCTTTTGCTCCATTCCGGTGGGCCTCTGAACGTTATTTTGTCGGGAGGTTTTAGCCAGGGAGATAAGCAAATTGCTGAACCTGATTTCGGGCTGACGCGAAATCTTTTCTTGCTCACCTATCTCATTGTTGGGCTACTTCTCGCCATCCGCTGGAGGAAGGTTGTGTATATCCTTCAGCGAGATCGGTTCATCTGGATAATCCTCGCGCTTGTTCTATTTTCATACTTTTGGTCAGAGATTCCTAAAGCGACGCTATCTCGCTCAATTTCGTTTACAGGCTCCACATTATTAGGGATTTATTTCGCGACGCGCTATACGCTCAAGCAGCAGATCAACATGCTGGGCTGGACTTTTGCCCTGATCATTGGACTGAGCTTAGTCTATGCGGTGCTTTTACCTAAATATGGGATCATGGGCGGGGTTCATGCCGGAGCTTGGAGAGGGATCTATACCCATAAAAATAATTTCGGCAAAATCATGACTCTGAGCAGCGCAGTGTTTATGCTGCTGCTAATGGATAAGCCGAAAGCAAAGTTTTGGGTCGCCAGCGGATTAGGGCTTTCGTTTATGCTGCTTCTGCTCTCTACCTCGCGGGGGGCATTAGTGAATGTTTTGGCAATGTGGGCTGTCATTGCCGCTTGTCGATTGTTTAGGCTGCAATATCATTTGCTCGTCATTTCATTGGGCACAATTGTGATTGTTGGCGGCACAATTTCTGCCTGGGTGGTCAGCAACCTGGAAACCATTGTGGTGGATGTCCTGGGTAAGGATATGACCTTCACCGGAAGAACGACCCTCTGGTTGTCAATCATTGATGTCATCAAAGAACGTCCCTGGCTGGGATATGGATATCAGGCTTTTTGGAATGGACTTGAGGGACCATCAGCCCCCGTCATTAGATCTGAAGGCTGGCTGACTCCGGATGCCCATAACGGTTTTCTAGACGTGGTTTTACAGTTGGGACTTGTCGGACTTTTTGTATTTTTGCTCGGCTATATATTTAACTTCTTCTACTATCTGAAGTGCCTGAGAAATACGTCAGGAATTGAGTTTATCTGGCCGCTGCCGTTTTTGATTTTTATGATTCTCTCGAATCTACCTGAAACCTCGCTCATGCGGGCAAATGATTTTTTCTGGGTGCTTTATGTGGCGATCGCCCTATCGCGGCTAATGCCCAGTGAATCTGTCCAGTCTCAGACAGAGAATCGTGACCC
Organism: Thermoleptolyngbya sp. M55_K2018_002; assembly: GCF_015295965.1. Classification (NCBI taxonomy): domain Bacteria; kingdom Bacillati; phylum Cyanobacteriota; class Cyanophyceae; order Oculatellales; family Oculatellaceae; genus Thermoleptolyngbya; species Thermoleptolyngbya sp. M55_K2018_002. The sequence goes on along the minus strand of NZ_DVEA01000366.1, from coordinate 13,533 downwards.
GTTCGAGGCAGCCATGCCTCTAAAACTCAGACCTACATCGGCGCAGTGACACCCAATGGGAACCCTAAACTCCGTGCGATCGCGCCTATCCAAGTCTCTCCAAAGCCCGGTTATTCGTGGAACCCTCTGGAAAATAGCAGCCCGGATCTCAAGCCTGTTTCTACAATCTGCTTACTTTTTAATCATTGCTCGATCGCTGGGTACTGAACAGTATGGGCTGTTTGTAGGCGCGATGGCTCTAGTAAAAATCACCGTCCCCTTTTCAACTTGGGGATCGACGCATATTCTCGTGAAGCATGTCTCGCGAGATAGGAGTCTGCTTCAAGCCTATTTTGGCAATGCTTTATGGATTACTCTTGCCCTCGGCAGCACGCTGATCGTCTCATTGCTAATTCTGAATCAGTTTGTGTTACCCGCTCATTTTCCGTGGCTACTGCTGCTCTGCATTGGCTTAGCAGAGCTAATTTTTGCGCGGTTCCATGACGCTGCATTGAAAGCATTTTTATCTGCCGATCTGTTTGGATTAGACGCACAGTTGAATATTTTGCTGAGTATCAGCGGCTTGGGCGCAGCTTCCTGCTTGCTCTTCTTGGATCAGTCTGCCACTGCAATGATCTGGGGCATCTTCTATCTAGTCAGTCGATTAGTGACTGCGTTAATTGGAATTTGGCTAGTCTCGCGCCATTTGGGTCGTCCCAAGCCTCAATTGGGGCTAATGAAGTCAGAGATTAAGGACGGCTTTTATTTCTCAGTTGATTTGTCTTCTCAGACGATTTATAACGACATCGACAAGACGATGCTGGCTTCGCTGTCTACCTTGAGCGCAACAGGGATTTATGGTGCAGCTTATCGCATTATCGAGGTCGGGTTAATCCCGGTCGGCGCGTTGCTGGGAGCCTGCTATGCTCAGTTCTTCCGCAGCGGCGCTAAAGGAATTGCGGGCAGTCTGAGCTTTGCGCGAAAGATTGTGCCCACGGCTGCAACCTATGGGGCGATCGCCAGCCTTGGGCTGTGGATCTGTGCGCCGCTGGTGCCTCTGGTTTTGGGAGAGAGTTATATCGACGCAGTTTCAGCGCTGAGGTGGCTCTCTCCTCTGATTTTTCTAAAGTCCGTTCAGTTTTTTGCAGCAGATACTTTAACGGGCGCAGGATTGCAGGGCTGGAGAAGTAGTCTTCAGTCCGGAATTGCGGTCTTGAACTCTCTGCTGAATCTGTGGCTCATTCCGATGTATTCGTGGCAAGGAGCCGCCTTCTCTACTCTGATTTCCGACTCACTATTGGCGATTGTTTTATGGGTTCTAATCTATATGTTTCATCAGAAAAAAGTTGGATCAGGCTCTGGTTGACCATGAGTAATTGATCAACTTGGCTAGCATCCTTACAAGATTCTTGTCTGAATAAATGTTGTGAATCACTAGTTGTAAAAATCTATCAGTTTAGTCGCAAGTAGCCATGAAGATTAGTGTCATCCTTCCCTGCTTTAACGGAGCAAAAACGATTGCAGTTCAGCTAGAAGCACTGACCCGACAACAGTGGGATGAGGGCTGGGAAGTCATCGTTTCTAACAATGGCTCAACGGATGAGTCGATGCAAATTGTTGAGCAATATCGCCATCGATTGCCGGAGCTAAAGATTGTCGATGCTCATGATTTTTCGTCTCCTCGCTTGGGTACGTGGCACTCTTATAACACCGGGCTGCGTGCCGCTACGGGAGATGCATTTGTGCTTTGTGAGGCAGATGATGAGGTGGGCGATCGCTGGCTGATGTCGATGGGACACGCACTTCGAGAGCATGAATTTGTCGTTGCTCGACTAGATTATCGTCGGCTAAATCCTGCTTCGATGCTGGGCCCAGTCGGCGCACGGCTGCAAGAAACCGCAATGCCTCGCCAGGGTTGCTATCCCCACTACTCTTTTGCTTGGGGATGTTCATTTGGGTTTCGCCGCAGTCTATATGAGAAGCTCGGCGAGTTTTCTTCCCACTTTAACTATGGATTTGATGTGGAGTATTGCTATCGGGCGCAGCGAGCAGGGATTGTTCCGCAGTTCGTCCCAGATGCAGTGATGCATTACCGACTCCGCCACTCGCTTCGAGATATTTTTAACCAGCAGCAAAAGTGGGCAGAGGAGTCTAATATTATTCGCCGCTGCTATGGCTCCCCGCGAGGAAAGTTACCCATTATTCGGAAGCAACTAGAGGTTGCTATTCTGGTTGTCCGAGGTTGCCCGCTCTGGCTGCTCAAGCAGCTTGGGTTTCCAATTCAATTCAATTTATTGGTTGATTGGGTGAATGATTTAGGATGGGCGTTGGGCGAGATAAAAGGGTTGCGGAAGCCAGTCCCAATGCTAATCGAAAGCAGCGATCGCCCCTAATTCTCGACCCAGGTGACTGGTTAAATATTACTGAACTAATATAGCAATTCCAAATGGGTCGTGAGAGGCAAAGGGCTTAAGCCCCTTGTTCGTCAATCTCTACTTCTTATGAATGATTTAGGGCTGCATATCACCAAACTAATAAAGTTAAACCAGCCATTTTGATTACGACAAACTAACCAGATTTTGGGCGATTTGGTTTGTTTTTTCTGCCAGAGTTTCTAGCTCAGCGGGGACGAGCCGACCTTGATCCACCACCTTTTTGCCATTGATAAAGCTGTAATCGACGCGATCGCACTGACAGAAAATCAGCGCCGAAACTGGGTCATGCAGCGCTCCGGCAAACTGGGGCCGATCCAGATTAATTGCAATAAAATCGGCGGCCATGCCAGGGGCGATCGCCCCAATGTCGTCGCGACCTAAAACCCTTGCGCCGCCGAGCGTTGCTACTTCTAGCATTTCGCGGGCGGTCATGTCGGCGGCCAGGTTGCCCCGCACCCGCGACAGCAAAAAGGCAAGGCGGGCTTCTTGCAGCAGGTTGCCTGTGTCATTCGACGCGGAGCCATCCACACCCAGGCTGACGGGCACGCCCTGATCCAGCATGGCGCGGATAGGGGCGATGCCGCTGGCCAGGCGAGTGTTGCTGCTGGGGCAATGGGAAACGCCTGTGCCGGTTTCGGCAAACTGGGCGATCGCCCGCTCGTCAAGCTGCACACAGTGGGCGTGCCACACGTCGCTGCCCAGCCAGCCCACCGACGCGGCATAGTCTCCCGGCAACATGCCAAAGGTGTTGAGGCTGTAGTCTACGTCCGACTTATTCTCTGCCAGATGCGTGTGCAGGCGCACGCCAGCATAGCTGCGGGCCAGCGCCGCCGACTCACGCATTAGGTCAGGAGAAACCGAAAAGGGCGAGCAGGGAGCCAGGACAATCCGCAGCATAGCGTAGCGCTCGTTGTCGTGATATTGCTCGATCAGCCGCTGTGAATCTTGCAAAATTGCTGCTTCCGACTCCACCACCGAGTCCGGCGGCAGCCCGCCCTGGCTTTTGCCAACGCTCATGCTGCCCCGGCAGGGATGAAACCGGATTCCCATCTCCTGCGCGGCGCGGATCTCGTCATCCAGCGTGCAGCCGTTGGGGAAGATATAGAGATGGTCGCTGGCGGTGGTGCAGCCCGACAGCATCAGTTCGGCGATCGCCATCTGCGTACTCACCTGAATTGCTTTCGGTGTCAGGTTTGCCCAAATAGGATAAAGCGTGGTCAACCAGTCAAACAGGGTACCGTTTTGTGCGCCAGGAATCACCCGCGTCAGGCATTGATAGAAGTGGTGGTGCGTGTTGACCAGACCAGGCAGAACAATGTGGCGATCGCCTAAGTCCAGCACCTCGTCTGCGGTCAACGCCAGATCAGACACCAGTTCTGCCGTTGTGCCGACCCGCTCGATCGCCCCGTCCCGCACCAGCAGCGCCCCACCGCGAATCTCTCGCCGCTCTGCATCGTGGGTCACAAGGGTGTGGATGTTTTTGACTAAAAGGCTTGGCATGGTGCGGGGGAAATTGGCGTGTAACGGAGAGAATCGGGCGCAGGGAATGCCTGTGAAGCTCTGGCTGACGTTCTCCGCAGTCTAGGGCATTGGGTATGAAAATCTTTTAGGCATCACAAATTCTTTTGAATCCTGCCCGCTCCGGGTTCTAGATTAGCTTGCATCGTTTTTTCTATCTACCCGTGGCGGCTTGACAGTTCAGGCTTCTGACGATTATGTAATGTCGGAAGAGACGTTTTCGGCAACCCACCCCACCATGCAAGATCGGTTCCTGCGAGCGCTAATTCTTTATCTGGTTTTGACGGTCTTGTTTGGCATTCTGGAGCGCTATTTTGCCAGCATTCCCGACCAGCCTCGATTTCGACGGGGCTATTGGCTGGATAGCTTTTATTGGTTCTTTACGCCGATGGTGATTCAGATTCTTAGCATGGGGGCGATCGCCCTCGTTTTGCTCCCCGTGTATCTGCTGCTGGGGCGATCGCTCGACTGGCAGAGCGTGCTGACGGGCTACGGCTGGGCAGCGCAACTGCCGCTGTGGGCACAGGGGCTGATCATGATCGTGGTGGGCGACGGCATCGGCTACTGGACGCACCGCCTGCAACACGCCGAGCCGCTGTGGGATTATCACGCGGTTCATCACAGTGCGGAGACAATGGACTGGCTGACCGCTGTGCGGCTGCACCCGGTCAACGACATCATTTCACGGGTGTGTCAGGCCTCACCGCTGCTGATTCTGGGCTTCTCACCTGTGGCAGTGGAGATGTACACCGCGTTTCTTTCCAGCTACGTAGCGTTTATTCATGCGAATGTCCGCTGGACCTATGGCCCGCTGGGCTATGTGCTGTCCAGCCCCGCTTTCCACCGCTGGCATCATACGCGGGAAGAAGCCGGACTCGGCTGCAATTTTGCGGGGCTATTTCCGGTCTATGACTTGATGTTTGGCACTTTCTATTTACCGCAAGGACAGCAGCCCCACAATTTCGGCATCTGTGGCGAACCGATTCCTGAGAACTTTGGCGCACACTTGCTCTACCCGTTTCGGCATTGGTTTGGCGCGTCGAACCTTGAGCCGCCGACCCAAGTTTAGGCAGGCTGCTCCAACCTGAGACTGAATCCAGGCGCTTCCGCAGGGCTACACTGCGTCCGGGTCGATGCCCAGCTCTCGCAGTTTTTCGGCCAGGCGATCGCCCCGCTGCTGCTCGGCATTGGCCCGCTGCTGTTCAGTTCGGGCTGCCTCTTCGGGCGTGGGCACTAGGCTGCCATCCGGATGAAAAAACCGCAGTTGCTCGTCGTGAATGCCCAAAAATAGCTGAAGCTGGTCGCTCCATCGCCGTCCCTGGTCGTTGGGCGGGATCGGCTCATAGCGCCCGCGCACCAGCGAAAATCCTTCAAACTCCAGATTGGCAGGATCAAACCAGAAATATTCCAGCGTCCGAAAGGTGTCCTGATAAATCTCCTTTTTCAGCCCCCGATCCACGCTGGCGGTCGAGTCCGACAGCAGTTCCACAATTACGTTGGGATACTTGCCGTCTTCTTCCCACAGCGTCCAGCTTTTGCGCGGCCGCCGCTCCGTCCCCAACACCACAAAAAAGTCGGGCCCGCGAAAATCCTCAGACTTGCGCTGGTTGGGGCTGTAGTAAATCGTTAGGTTGCCTGCGGCAAAGTAGTCGGTGCGGTCTTGCCACAGCCAGTTGAGGGAAGTCAGCAAGAGAATCAGCTGCTGGAGATGGAGGGAGCTTTCCAAAGGCGGTTCGTGGCTGGAGAGATTGCCCGGCGGAATGATCAGCGGCGGGTCGAGCGGGGGTTGCTCAATGGCTAGTTCTCGATCTTTGGCAACCGACATGATCGGGCGAGTGAAGGGATAGTTTTAGTGTAGCGCTGCTGGGTTAGGGGACGGGGTGTTGGGAATGGGTGCGATGGGGGGTTGGTGCGATGGGTAATGCAGTTGGGAAGGACGAACGTAAACCTTAAAGGAACGTGTAGGGTCTGTCACAGGGGACAGCAAAACCCGTATGGTTTTTGAATAGCCTAATTGCTGCTTTGAATAGTCAGCAGTTAATTAAGTTGATTTAATTCAAAGGCGATAGTCCACTGAGCTGCACCCCAAGACCGTATGTCAAATCCCACGATTGAATCCATCCTGCACGAAGACCGCCAGTTTTTGCCGCCTGCCGCGTTTTCTCAGCAGGCGCATATCAAGACGCTGGAAGAATACGAGCAGTTGTATGAACGGGCGGCGGCCGACCCGCAAAAGTTTTGGGCGGATCTGGCGCAGAAGGAACTGCACTGGTTTGAGAAGTGGCAGACGGTGCTGGATTGGCAGCCGCCCTTTGCCAAATGGTTTGTGGGTGGCAAGATTAATATTTCCTATAACTGCCTCGATCGCCACTTGACGACCTGGCGCAAGAACAAGGCGGCGCTGATCTGGGAGGGCGAACCGGGCGACTCGCGCACGCTCACCTATGCCCAATTGCACCGCGAGGTGTGTCAGTTTGCCAATGTGCTGAAGGAACTGGGCGTAAAGAAGGGCGACGTGGTGGGGATTTACATGCCGATGATTCCCGAAGCGGCGATCGCCATGCTGGCCTGTGCCCGCATTGGTGCGCCCCATACGGTCGTCTTTGGCGGGTTTAGTGCAGAAGCGTTGCGCGATCGCCTGAATGATGGCCAAGCCAAGCTCGTAATCACGGCAGACGGCGGCTGGCGCAAAGATGCAATCGTGCCGCTGAAGGAGCAGGTGGACAAGGCGCTAGAAGGGGGAGCCTGCCTCAGCGTGGACAATGTGCTGGTGGTGGAGCGCACAAAGCAAAAGGTGCATATGCAGGCGGGGCGCGACCACTGGTGGCATGACCTGCGCCAGGGCGTGTCGGCGGATTGTCCGGCGGAACCGATGGACAGCGAAGATCTGCTGTTTATCCTCTACACCTCTGGCAGCACGGGCAAGCCGAAGGGCGTGGTTCACACGACCGCTGGCTACAACCTCTACACCCACATGACGACCAAGTGGATCTTTGACCTGCAAGATACCGATGTGTATTGGTGTACCGCTGACGTGGGCTGGATCACAGGACACAGCTACATCGTCTACGGGCCACTATCGAACGGCGCAACGACGGTGATGTACGAGGGTGCGCCGCGTGCATCCAACCCTGGCTGCTTTTGGGATGTGATCGAGAAATACGGCGTGACGATTTTCTACACCGCGCCGACTGCTATCCGCGCCTTTATCAAAATGGGCGAACACCATCCCCGCGCCCGCAATCTCTCGTCGCTGCGGCTATTGGGCACCGTGGGCGAGCCGATCAACCCGGAAGCGTGGATGTGGTATCACAGCGTGATTGGTGGGGAGCGCTGCCCGATTGTGGATACCTGGTGGCAGACGGAGACGGGCGGCATTATGATTACGCCGCTGCCAGGGGCGATCGCCACTAAGCCCGGTTCCGCCACGCGCCCCTTCCCTGGCATCCTGGCTGACGTGGTGGATCTAGACGGCAACCCCGTTCCTGCCAATGAGGGCGGCTATCTGGTGGTGAAGCATCCCTGGCCGTCGATGATGCGGACGGTCTATGGCGACGACGACCGCTTCCGCCGCACCTACTGGGAGCATATTCCCCCAAAAGATGGGCAATATCTCTACTTCGCAGGCGACGGCGCACGGAAAGACGAGGACGGCTATTTCTGGGTGATGGGCCGGGTGGATGACGTGATCAGCGTGTCGGGACATCGCCTCGGCACGATGGAAATCGAGTCGGCGCTGGTGTCCCATCCGGCCGTGGCCGAGGCGGCAGTCGTCGGCAAGCCAGACGAAATCAAGGGGGAAGAGATCGTGGCATTTGTGTCTTTGGAAAGCAATGTGACACCCAGCGAAGACCTGATCACCGAACTGAAAAAACATGTCGTGGCGGAAATCGGCGCGCTGGCCCGTCCCGGCGAAATCCGCTTTAGCGATGCCCTGCCCAAGACGCGATCGGGCAAGATTATGCGGCGACTGCTGCGATCGCTCGCGGCGGGTCAGGAAATCTCTGGCGACACCTCCACGCTAGAAGACCGCTCGGTGCTGGATAAGCTACGGGAAGGTGCGTAGTCTAGAGTTTGGGATTTGATAATCAATCAGCTTCAATTGTCTCGACGCTGGCTAAATCGGGAGATTAGCAGGCTGGATGTCTTTACAGATGACCCGATGCGGAGCCAGAGCGTGCAAGATGCCGCACAGTTGCGGGGCGAGGAGCAGAAACTCGTCCGCGTTTTATGAGCTGATAAGTAGATAGACCAGATTAAAAAACAGATCCTGAACCCTGCAGGGTCTTTGGGTTTTATGTTTATTAATGTCCACCTACTTAGCTCGCTGTTGCTGAACCAATCGACAGAATGTTGTGGGAGATTGACCCATCCAAAGATAGGGTTGCGGATTGTCTTATCTCTTTCCGCAGAGGGTATCAGCGATCGCCCAATGTCAGGAAAGATTGATATTACTCGATATGAATTCCCAAGAAAAAGTATGGAAACTCAAGTAGAAGGCTCAACTGCTGCGGCTGATTTGGAGGAACGGGTGGCTGATCCAGAAAATGTAGCGCTGCCGGAAACCTATGGACGATTGATTATTATTGGTGGGGCAGAAGATAAGGAAGGCGAATGCAAGATTCTGCGCGAGTTTGTGCGGGAGGCGGGCGGCTTGCAGGCGCGGGTGGTGGTGATGACCGTGGCCACAGGGCTGCCCGGCGAGGTGGGAGCTATGTATATGGATATCTTTGAGCGGCTGGGCGTGGAAGATGTGCGCGTTGTGGATACAGGTCGCCGAGAAGATGCCAGCAATCCCAAGGCGATCGCCGATATTCAGCAGGCCACGGGCGTTTTCTTCACAGGCGGCAACCAGGCCCGCATTACAGAGTGCCTAAAAGACACCGAGCTAGATGCCGCACTGCATAAACGCTTTGCCGAAGGGGTGGTGATCGCCGGAACCAGTGCTGGAGCCGCAATGATGCCAGACGTAATGATCATAGAAGGCGAAGGCGAGAGCAATCCCCGTCCTGAATCTGCCAAGATGGATCGCGGCATGGGCTTCTTTCCGGGCGTGGTGATTGATCAGCACTTTGCTCAGCGCGGCCGGATTGGTCGCCTGCTATCGGCGGTGGCACAGCAGCCCGCTATCCTGGGGTTTGGCATTGACGAAAACACGGCAATTGTGATCAACGCGCACGAGGTCGAGGTGATTGGCGAGGGTTCCGTGACCATTGTCGATGTGTCGGAGTTAACCCATAACAACGTCGATGAGCTGCTGATGGACGAGCCGCTAGCCCTTTGCGGCGCAAAGCTGCACATCTTGCCCCACGGCTATCGGTTTAACCTGGATACGCGCTCGTGCATTTGTTGAGGCATAGGTAAGGCATAGGCGATCGCCCGCCGCGATTGATTCAAACGCCTATAGTGCTTGCCCTGTCCACTACGCCGTTATGCCGCCGTCGATCTTAAGGCTGGCACCTGTGACATAGGCAGCAGCCGGACTGGCAAGATAGGCCACCATCGCGGCAATCTCATCGGCCTGGCCATAGCGACCGATAGCGATCGCCTTTTTCAACTCTTCGGCGAAGGCTCCATCCGCCGGGTTCATATCTGTGTCTACGGGGCCTGGTTGGATATTATTAACCGTGATGCCGCGATCGCCGAGGTCGCGGGCCAGACCCCTGGTAAAACTGGCGACCGCTCCTTTTGTAAGGGCATAGACAGATCCGCCGACAAAGGGCACGATGTCGCTGTTGATGCTGCCAATCATAATGATGCGCCCGCCTGCACCCATATGGCGAACCGCTTCCTGAGTGGCTATAAAAACGCCTCTGACATTCACTGCCAGCAACCGCTCAAAGTCCTCCATTGAGAACTGGTCAATTGGGGCTAATGCAGCAACGCCAGCATTGTTGACGAGAATATCCAGCCGACCAAAGGTACTGACGACCGTGGCGATCGCGCTTCGCACGGCTGTTGCATCAGCACTGTCTGCCTGAATCGCCAATGCCTGCCCGCCCGTCGCCTGAATAGCTTGAACCAGCTCATCGGCTTTTTGGGGAGAACGGGCATAGGTGAAAGCCACGGCTGCTCCCTCTTGGGCCAGTCGTCGGGCGATCGCCGCTCCAATGCCCCGCGACCCGCCTGTCACCAGTGCTACTTTATCTGCCAGGGGTAGAGTCGTCATGTAGGATGCCTTGAAGATATTTGTACCGACTGGAAAAAAACTAATAGGAACCATCCTGGGTTGTCAACCAGGTTTCGTCTGGTGAGTATGAGAAATGTTGCAACGGACTGTTGAGCTAGGGGCTGTCATCAATTATCTGCTCAACACTAGGTTGCTTGAGAGGTTCAGCCCCTAGCCTGGTTTGCTTAGGCGGGCGCGATACTGCTGATTCCTTAAGGTTTCTGAGCTTAATTGATGACGCGCCCTATCTCTCCAAGTCCCGCCTTTTTAATTCCTCAATGTTTCTCGGTTGACCCTCCAAACCCGCCACCACCGGGCGTTTCGATAATAAGTGCATCGTTCGGATGCATTTGCACTTCAGCGCAACTGGGCAACTCCTCATAGCGACTGTCTTCGCGATCGACCCAGTTGCGCCCGGCTGCGCCCGGATCACCGCCCGCCAGCCCGAATGGGGCGACCCGTCGAGAACTGGAGAGAATCGCTGCTGTCATTGGTTCGCGAAACTCGATCTCGCGAATTACGCCGTTGCCGCCGCGATGCCGACCCGCGCCGCCGCTGTCGGGGCGAATTTCAAACCGACGCAGCAAGACCGGAAAGCGCCATTCCAGCACTTCAGGATCGGTGAGGCGTGAGTTGGTCATGTGAGTTTGCACGGCATCGGTGCCGTCGAAGTCGGGGCCTGCGCCAGAGCCGCCGCAGATGGTTTCATAATACTGATACTTTTCGTTGCCAAAGGTGAGGTTGTTCATCGTGCCCTGGCTGGCTGCAAGCACGCCCAGCGCACCATAAAGACAGTTGGCGATCGCCTGCGATGTTTCCACATTTCCTGCCACCACTGCGGCGGGGTATTTGGGATTTAGCAAGCAGCCCTCCGGCACGATGATTTCCAGCGGTTTCAGGCAGCCTGCATTGAGCGGAATCTCGGCATCGACCAGCGTGCGAAATACATACAGCACGACGGCTTTGCAGATGGCCAGCGGCGCGTTGAAGTTATTCGCCTGCTGAGGTGAGGTGCCTGTAAAGTCAATGCAAGCGGAACGTTCCTGAGGATTAAGAGCGATCGCCACCTGAATGTGTGCGCCATCATCCAGCAGGTAGGTAAACTGACGGTTCAACACGCTTGCGTCACCGTTCGGCTGAATCTGCCGACTTAGGTTCACAATTACCTGTCGAACAGATTCCTCGGCGTTGTCTTGAACATGCTGCATATAATCCTGCACAATATCTAACCCATAGTGGGCAACCATGCGGTGAAGTTCCCGCACGCCGCGCTCATTGGCGGCCACCTGTGCCTGCAAATCTGCCAAATTCTGCGCCAGATTTCGGACTGGATAAGATCCGGTTGTCAGGATTTCTGACATCTCTGCTTCGCGAAATTGTCCGTTTTCTACCAGCAACACGTTATCCAGCAGCACGCCTTCTTGCTCAATGTGGGTGCTGTTGGGCGGCATGGAACCGGGCGTGATGCCGCCGATGTCGGCGTGGTGGCCGCGAGAGGCAACGTAGAAGAGGGGAGTTGGGGAATCGGCTTTCGTATTTGGGTTCATCGGCTGAAACACAGGCGTAATCACCGTGATATCGGGCAAATGCGTGCCGCCGTTGTAGGGATTGTTGGATACGTACACATCACCGGGTTTAATCGTCTGGCCCTTGGCAGCAATCAGGGCGCGGACGTTTTCGCTCATGGAGCCGAGGTGAACTGGGATGTGGGGCGCGTTGGCGACGAGCTGACCCTGTTGATCAAAGATGGCGCAAGAAAAATCTAATCGCTCCTTAATGTTGACCGAGTAGCTGGTGTTTTGCAGAGTAATTCCCATCTCTTCGGCGATCGCCATAAACAAGTTATTGAAGATTTCCAGCATCACCGGATCAGGCGAGCCAGAGGCAGAATGGGTTGCGAGAGGGAAATCGACTCCAGACTCTTCTTGCGTCCTGCTGTCGTTATCTTTCTTGAGAATTAGCATTCCACCAGACGTGAGTTCTGCAATCCATCCAGGCTCAACGACATTCGTGCTGGTGGGTTCGATGATTAGGGCTGGGCCCATCAGGCGATCGCCCGCTTGCAGGTCTTGCCGCTGATAGACGGGCGTGTTGTAGGTCGTGCCGCCTGTGTGCATAGAAACAGTGGCGATCGCGGTTATGTCTTGAGCAAAATCTGTCTTGAGGTCATTCACTCCGTCTGGTTTTAGCGGTTCTACGCTTGTAATCTCAGAAGCGTGAATTGCTTCTACGGAAACAGCCTCAACGATCAGCGGTTTGTGTTCCATTGTGAATCCATAGCGCTGTCGATAGAGCCGTGAAAATGCATCTCGCATATGGTTGAGACTGGCGTATTCGACAATCAGCGCAGAATCCGTTCCTTCGTACCGCAGGTGAACCTTAGGACGAATCTCCACCTGCGCGTCTGTGTGCAGGGGGGTGTCTGATTCGGCGGCGATGCCCTGCTGCTGGAGATCTCGGCGGGCGGCGATCGCCAATTCCTGCAACACCCGCTCTATCTCTGGTTGCTGAGCATCCGTGAGGGGGGCTTCTATCGCCTGCTCGCGAATCGTCGTCACGTCTGCCAGCCCAATGCCGTAGGCCGAGAGAACGCCCGCATAGGGGTGCAGAAAAATTTGCGAGATGCCCAGCGATTCGGCAATGCGGCAGGCGTGTTGCCCACCTGCGCCGCCAAAGCAGCAGAGGGTGTATTCTGTGATGTCGTAACCGCGCTGAATGGAAATTTTTTTGATGGCGCTGGCCATTTTTTCGATGGCGATCGCCAGGAATCCCTCAGCCACTTGTTCGGGCGATTCCCGAAGCGATCCCTTCGTGGATCGCGCGTCGCCTGTGCTGGCGGAAATCTCTGCCGCCAGCGCTGCAAACTGATCGCGCACTACGTCCGCATCCAGCGGCAGATTTCCCTCCGGGCCAAAGACCGCGGGAAAAAACTGCGGCTGAATCTTACCCAGCATCACGTTGCAATCTGTCACGGTCAGCGGGCCGCCTTTGCGATAGCAGGCAGGCCCCGGATGTGCGCCCGCAGAAGCCGGCCCCACGCGATATCGCGCCCCGTCAAACTGGCAGATCGAGCCGCCGCCCGCAGCTACGGTATGGATTGCCATCATCGGGGCCCGCAGCCGCACGCCCGCTACCTCGGTTTCAAAGGTGCGCTCATACTCGCCGCTAAAGTGCGACACGTCCGTAGAGGTGCCTCCCATGTCAAAGCCTATGATCTTGCTAAAACCCGCTTGCTGGCTGGTTTTGACTGCGCCCACAATGCCGCCTGCCGGGCCGGATAAGATACTGTCTTTCCCCTGAAACAGCGCTGCGTCGGTCAGGCCGCCGTTGGACTGCATAAAAAACAGTTTCGGCCGATCTGAATCGCCGGAACCTGTCGTAACGCCCAACTCGGCGGCCACTCGATCCACATAGCGCCGCAAAATTGGGGAT
>NZ_DVEA01000166.1:0-4263 GCF_015295965.1 Thermoleptolyngbya sp. M55_K2018_002 | reverse complement strand
TTAGGGGGATCTTGCACGCTTTGCTACAAACAGTAGGACTTTTCAAACATCCTCTGAGACATCAAACTGATTGCCCTCATTCCCCAACCCCTTCTCCCCGCTTGGGAGAAGGGGAGCCAGCCGTGGGTTTGAAGTCCCTCTCCCGCTCTGGGAGAGGGATTTAGGGTGAGGGCTGAAATTGCTGCGTGAAGTACATTAGTGACATAAAAAAGGGATGAAAGCATTGCTCTCACCCCCCGCAATCTCTAGGAGACATCAAATCTAGAAACGAAACATAAAGCAAAGCACAGACACTGAGCCAATCTGCCCTAGTTCAGCGGTTGGCGATCGCCCGCAGGTGGCAAGCCACGTTCCGACGCAGGCGGCAGATAGCTATCGTCAAACACTTCGCTAATCGGGGGCGGAGTCACTTCAAACACTCCGGCCACCTGCTTGATCGTCTGCTCAAAGCGAGCCGGATCGATGCCGCCCAGACCGTTCGCCTCAGTCTCCGGAGTGACCCACAGCCGCTCTAGGGCAATCTTTAGGCGCTGCTTTTCTGACGCTTCCTCCATCAGGGAATCGCCCGCCTTCATCACCGATGCCAGCCCCGCAGCCGGGTCTTTGATCACGTCCTGCATTCCCCGGAAATAGGCCCGCAAGAAGCCCCGCACCACGTCGGGATTCTGCTCCAAGAAAGACTTCTTGACCACAATGGCATTGCCATAGAGATCCAGCCCAAAGTCGTTGTAGTAGAACATTGTCAAGTCAGACTCTTGCTTGCCTGCCTTGGCAAGCGCAGGCAAGATGCTGGTCGAAAACCCGCTGACGGCATCGACATCGCCCTTGACCAGAAACGTTTCCCGCAGTTTTGGCTCCATCGTGATCCATTCCACCGAGTCGGCAGGAATGCCCACCTGTTCTGCAAACACAGGCCACAGCTTGCGCGGCGCGTCTCCGGCAGGTGCGCCCAGTTTCTTGCCCTGGAGGGCTTTGGGATCAGCGATGCCGTTGGTGGACAAGGTGGCGATCGCAAACGGAGAACGGTTGTAGGGCACGGCCACCGCCACCACCGGATCATTCGGATTCTTCGCGTTGAACTCGATCATCGAGTACATATCGCCAAAGCCGATCTCCACCGTCCCCGCTGCAACATCGGTGATGGTCTTCGCAGAGCCATAGCCCCGCTCGATCACCACGTTCAGCCCTTCCTCTGCAAAGTAACCCTTCTCGCTGGCCAGCGTGATCGGCGCATTGTCTCCTTGCAGGAGCCAGGAGGGGTTGACCTTGATCGTCCGCAGTTCGTTCGGAGCCGTTGGGGAAGCAGCCGTCGTCGTCCCTGGCGATGCCTCTGGAGCAGTCGCCTCTGGGGTAGGCGTTTGGCAACTGCTCAGCAGCATGGGGGAAGCAACCAGAGCAATAGAGAGAAATCGAGCCAGCCAATTAAGTTTCATAGTGCGCTTTGAGAATTGATCTGCACCAGGCAATGTTTCAAGTTGTTTACTACAGAGTGTTCCTAGCAACGCTGAACCTACCTTAACGAGTGAGCTTGCGCTGTCGAGAATCCTGCCTCAGTCCTGAAAGTCAAGCGCATTGACTGCACAGATTCAGTTCAGTTCGACAAATCATTTGAGCGATCGCAGGCAAAACAGCGCAAAACCAATACTCAGCAAACCCAATGAGGACACTGCTCGAAGGGCGCAGATAAGCAGTGCCCTTGGCTTAGTTTGGTTCAGCGTAAAGTGTACTGTATACACATCCAAAGCAGCGAAACGTGACCCAGGCTACAATTTGCGATCGCCAACTTTTGAAAAGTCATTAAGAACCTTGTCAAAACTACCGTCTTAAAAACTCTTTGCCTTAATTCCCAGGTTTTGTGTCAAGAACTACAGAATCCCTTCCTGCTTAGCTGCCCAAATGAAGGGCATCTTGAATGCGTCAAGGGTTTTCTCATCATGGTTCAATCCGAAACAATCGACAGCGCTGCAAAAACCGACAAGCCTGTCATTCTGGAGTTCGATCGCATTGGTCTGCAATACCAAGTCGATGGCAATCCGCGACGCATTATCGACGAGATTTCGCTGAACATAGCCGAGGGCGAGTTTGTGTCGTTTGTCGGGCCGAGCGGCTGCGGCAAAACATCGATTCTGCGGATGGTGTCGGGTCTGTCGCCCGCGCCCCTGGGAGAAATCCGATTTCGCGGAAAAAAGATTACCCAACCGCTGAAAAACGTTGGCATTGCCTTTCAAAACCCGGTGCTAATGCCCTGGCGCAATACGCTGGCAAACGTGATGCTGCCGCTGGAGGTGGTGGAACCGTATA
Source organism: Thermoleptolyngbya sp. M55_K2018_002 (assembly GCF_015295965.1). Taxonomy (NCBI): domain Bacteria; kingdom Bacillati; phylum Cyanobacteriota; class Cyanophyceae; order Oculatellales; family Oculatellaceae; genus Thermoleptolyngbya; species Thermoleptolyngbya sp. M55_K2018_002. Next base: position 1,962 of record NZ_DVEA01000166.1, on the reverse strand, counting down.
AGCAAGAAATTCGCAATCCCAGCCGCAAGGCAATCCACGCTCGCGCTGCGGAAGAGCTGCTGGCTACGGTGGGGCTGAAGGACTTTGCGAAGCAGTATCCCTGGCAGTTGTCGGGTGGAATGCGCCAGCGGGCTTCGCTATGTCGGGCGCTGATTCACAAACCTGAAATTTTGCTGCTCGATGAGCCGTTTGGGGCGCTGGATGCCTTCACTCGTGAAGAGATGTGGGTAATGCTGCAAGAGCTATGGATGCACAATCGCTGCACCTGCATTTTGATTACCCACGACCTGCGAGAAGCGGTGTTTTTGTCTGACACGGTGTATGTCATGGGGCCGCGACCTAGCTCGATTATTTACAAAGTGGACGTATCGCTGCCGCGCCCCACTACGCCAGACATGATGCTGTCGGACGACTTCAACCACATTGTGGCCGACCTGCGTCGCCATATTCATCGCAACTAGCGCGGTGTCGATTTTTTCTATCCTGCTTTCTATTCCGCCTATTCCGCTTTGCCTCTGCAATCCCTGCTTTTACCATTCTTCTGGTTATCATGACTACGTTCGATCGCCTTGAAAAATTCTCTCGCACCAAATCCGCCAGCATTATATTTCCAGCGGTGGCAACCGTGCTGCTGTTTGTGCTTTGGGAACTGATGGTGCGGTTGTTCAATATTCCCAGCTACAATCTGCCAGCGCCGTCTGCAATTTTGCAATCGGCAATCGCCCGCAGTTCAGCTTTGTGGGAGAATTCTATGCAAACGCTGTTCACGACCTTGGCAGGGTTTCTGCTGGCGATTCTGGCAGGTGTCATTCTTGGTTTCATGATCGGCTATTCTCGACTGGCGTACATTATCCTATACCCGCTGCTGGTCGGGTTTAATACTATTCCCAAGGTGGCGCTAGTTCCGCTGTTTGCGCTCTGGTTTGGCATTGGCACGATTCCAGCCATCCTTACGGCGTTCTTGCTGGCGTTCTTCCCGATTGCAGTCAACGTGGCGCTGGGGCTAGACACAGTGGAACCTGAAATGAAAGACGTGATGCGATCGCTCGGCGCATCTCAGTTTGAGATTTTCCAAAAAATCGGCTTTCCGCACGTCATGCCCTACATTTTTGCCTCGCTGAAGGTGGCAATTTCGCTAGCGTTTGTGGGTGCGGTGATTTCGGAAACCGTCGCTTCCAACAAGGGCATTGGCTACCTCATCGTCACCGCCAGTTCCAACTTTGACGTGCCGCTAGGGTTTGCGGGTCTGATGGTGCTGGCAATCATGGGGACTGCTCTCTACGGATTCTTCGCGGCGGCTGAAAAGTATCTGATCTATTGGGCCCGCTAGCGCGGCTCTGCTCGACCACCCGCCGAAAGTGGGTCACGGTGTCCGTCGTCTCCCAGGGAACAGCGCCCTGCGGCCCAAACCAGCGCTCAAGCAACTGCGTCGCCGCCGCCTCTCCAGACAGCACGCCTTCCATAAAGCGAGTCAGGCTTTGATTCACCTGGGCGCGAAACGACAGATCCTGTTTGGGCAACAGACAGCCGTAAACCTCGCGGCTAAAGGGCTGTGGAGGAACGACTTCGTATGCGTCGGCATCGGGCAGCGATCGCCGCAATCCCTCCAGCAAGATGCCGTCGCTGGCCAGCGCGTCGATCCGCCCCTGTTGCAGCAGAGCCAGACCCTCAGCGCGATCGCCCACGGGCACAATTCGCGCCAGTGGCAGCCGCCTGCGAATCAGATCGGCGTTGGTTGTGCCCGATACGCCACCCACACGCAGCCGATTGCCCGAAAGCCCTTGCCCCCGTGCCAGCAAAAACTGTGTCCCTGTGACGAAATAGCCCACCGAAAAATCCACCATCGACCCGCGGCTGAGGGTAATGCTGCTCGTACCACAGGCGATGTCTAGTTCGCCCTGGCTAACCTGGGCAAACTGCTCTGCTGCCGTCGTAGGCACCAGTTCTAGCTGAATCGTCCGC
>NZ_DVEA01000406.1:0-4266 GCF_015295965.1 Thermoleptolyngbya sp. M55_K2018_002 | reverse complement strand
AAAGTACCCAGTAGTCGAAGGCGCTGATTGCTGACACTCTGGTGCTGGAAATGTCTGATATGCTGCTCCATGCCTATGGGCCGCTGATCTTTTGGACGGGGCTAGGGCTGCTGTCCTGTTCGCTCTTGCCCGATTCGCTGCCGCGCGTGCTAGGGCGCGGTCTGTATTGGGTGGGCGTGCCGATACAAATCTTTACGCTGGCTCGGCAGACGGATTTCTCGTCGCAGGTAGGGCTGGCTCCGCTGGTGGTCATGCTGGCCCTGGTAGGTGGGCTGGGTGTTGCCTGGGGAACGCTGCAAGGGCTTCGCTGGCTTGAGCTAGGGCGATCGCCCTGGAACCCCCTCGCCGCAAATCCACCAAAGATCATGACCAGCGTTTCCAATTCCTCCGCAAGCATAGACCTGCTAACGTCCACTCCAGCGCTGGAGGAGCCAGGTTTGGCACGCCCGATCGAGTCCGGCTGGGAAGATCCGGCCCGGCGCGGCAGTTTCCTCATCTCTGCGGTGCTAGGCAACACGGGCTTTGTGGGGCTGGCGATCGCCCCCAGTCTGATTTCCGAGCCTTACCTGGGCTGGCTAGTGTTCTACAGCGTCACACAGAACGTGGTCGGCACCTACGGACTGGGCGTATGGCTGGCGAGCATCTATGGGCGATCGCACGGCGGCAAAGCCTGGTGGGTTCACCTGCGCGACGTGCTGACGGTGCCCTCGCTGTGGGCCTTTGGGCTGGGAATGCTGACGCGGGCGATCGCCCTGCCGGATGGAGTCGATGCAGGGCTGCGGGGGGCGCTGTGGTGGGTGATTATTCCTGCTGCGCTGCTGCTGATGGGGCTGCGGCTGCGGCAAATCCACGGCTGGCGTAGCCTCAAGGGGGCGATCGCCCCAGCATTGCTCAAGGTGATGGTGCTGCCCGTTGGGGTGGCCGGACTAGCCACGCTGCTGGGCCTGTCTGCCGAGCCAAGACTAGCACTGGTGCTGATGTCGGGAATGCCGACAGCCTTTGCCGGACTCATTCTGGCTGAGGAATACGACCTCGACCGTGAGCTGATCGCCAGCAGCATTGTCCTCACAACGGCCATGCTGCTGTTTACCATTCCGGTGTGGCTGCTACTTAGATAACCCAGATAGCGATAACCCAGATAGCGATAACCCAAAAGCCAGCCTGGGTTCGGCAGCTCAGCACCCAGCACTAGAAGGAGTTCGGCAGCAGCGATGGAGCTTCCACAGCCGCCGCCACAGGCTCCAGTTCTGTCCGGGGGGCTTCGTCTACAAACATTTCAACCAGCAGGGCGATGGGCTGAGGTTCTGGAAGAACGAGCGGCGGGCAATGAATCACCTGCTCGACATCCGCCACCGCAGCGGCGATCGCCACTGGCAAAAACTGCGGCTGCGCCATCGGGCAAGCGCCCCAAGCGCCCTGCACAGGAACCCCCAAGAGTTGGCAATGCCCGCCGCGTCGCCCCTCAATGTGGTAATGGGCACAACGACGGCAGGAAGAAATGCTGTGATGTAAATCATCCATTTCGAGAGGAGCGGTAAAGGAGAGGCAAAAACCGGATCTTCTCTACTATTCTGAGTCAACAAATTTGGTCAAAAATCATCAGAAAAACGTTGCTTTGTAGAGCAGGCAACCCTTTCAGCGATCCCAAATAAAAAGTAAGTATTTAGATTGTTTTTAGCTTCAGATTCTGAGAGATCTCTAAATTTAGAATTCCCCTGATTCAAGCAAGCACACCAATAAACCCCGTAGTTTTGCTTAAAACTGAGCGGGGATCACGAGGAAATGAGACGTGTATGAGACAAAAATGATTCTTCTTGGATGTCTTTAAGAATTGAAAATAATAGTTTTAGAACTGTAAGCAAAAGCAAAGATGAGAGACTTTTGAGGCGTGAGCAGCGGGCTAATAGAACGGCTTCCCGCTGTAGAACCACAAGAAAATCATCGATGGGCGATCGCCACAAAGCAGCCTTGAAAGCATCAACGCAACCAGCCCAAAACTGCAATCCGCGGGCCGACTTAACTGGCTGAACTAAACCCGTATTTCAGCACCCGGATTTTAGCCCATGCCTGCCCGTTTAAAAAGCTAGCAGCCCTCCGCAAAGACCGTTATGGTGAAATTACTGTGAAATGAGCGTGAAATTACGGTGTTACAACTGCCGGTTTACCACTGCTTAACCGCACACAGCCCACAGCAAGACCAGCGCTCAAGTTCTCCCTGAGGGGTGGGGCACTGACAGCGGGGACAGAGCGGCATCTGAGCCGTGCGCGATCGCATCTGGTTGGCCCAGGCGCGAAAGGCTGATTCAGGGTCTGTGGGTTGAGCAGCCGCGCCATGGTGAGGGCGATCGCCCGCCGTCCTGTCTAGTCGGCTGGGGTGTTCCCGCCAGACTCGCGCGGATTCGGTTTGCAACTCGGCTGGGCTATGGAGCGATCGCCGATGCCACCAGGTCGTAGAAAAGCGGATATCGGTAATGCGGTAGGGCAGTCGAGCATTCAGCTTTTCTAAAATGTGGAGCCGCTCAAACATCAGCGTTTGCACCCAGGGGGAGCTAGCCACGCCCACCTGAAGCACCCCCGCTTGTAGGGCCCACGGGCGAGTCTGGGCTGCCACCGCCGGGCCGACCAGTTCTGGCCAAACCGTGAGAACCTGTTGGATCTGTCGGTGCGATCGCCAAGAGGACTGCTGATCGAGGGCACCTAAAACACGCTGGAGAGATTGAAACGTCATGAGCGGCAAGATTTGTGAATTGCAAATGCAACAAGGGATAATTCTTTAATTACAATTCCAGATAGCTGTTTTGACCGAGAATTATATACAGCCTGGGTGTATCGTGCTTTGGCGCGTGATTAAGATTAACTCAATCTCTGCGGGGCGAGTGGGCACTGTGTTTGCTTGGCTTTTTGCACAAAGCCTTATATCGCGCAGGAGATCCTTCGCTAGAATTTCTTTGGTCGTCCGCTATCGGTGGCTCCTTGGTTGAGTCGAAGGTTTAGTCGAAAGACTTGCTCCAGAATCGTCAAATCCCTCGCAACCATCTAACTCGCAACCATTTAATCTAAATGGTATTCAAATGGTATTCAATGTATTCAATTTGAATCGAGCAGTGCTGACCTAAACGGGATTAGAAACAGCACTGGAGCCGTCAACGTTTCATCAAGTTTCATCAAACAGCGTTCAACATAAATCGCTACTTAAATTTAGCCTTGGCAGGAGTTCTGCGATGCGTCGCTCACCCGCTACCCCGTCCCAATCTAGCTCCTCTACGCCGCTGCACCCGGCGCTGCAAGCCATTTTTGAAAATCTGGATTTGCGGCTAGAAGATGAGTTGGCCCGCTATCGTCGTCAGCAAGGTCGGCGGGGCGTTGCACCTGTGCTTCAGGGCGATCGACGAGCAGACAGCCTGACTGCTCAGGCTGAAGCGCGATCGCTCCCAGCAAGATGGAACGAGTCATCCAGGGGTGCTGCTGAGTCTCGTCCCTATCTCCAGCTTGCACCAGACGCAGCCAGGAATACCGATTCGCATAGCCCATTGCCAGATCTGGGGTATGCCCCTGAGCCACAAGCTCGCCCAGAACTGCTGCTGGGTGGGGCGATCGCCCCCCAAATGGCTCCTCCTGCTGCGGATTATGGTGCAGTTCCGCTGCATCCTCAGCATGACCACGACCTCTACCCCACCGCCAAACCAGCGGCCGAGCCAGACGATTATCTGGAATCCTCTGAATATCTGCTGCGGAACCTGGCGGAAGACGAGCGCGACTTGCGGGCCAGCCAGCAAGAGCCGGGAATGCTGCAAAGCTTGCTCACGCCACTGGGGATCGGGTCGATGATTTTGCTGCTACTGTCGAGCCTTAGCTTTGGCTATCTGGTGATGAACCCGGCTGGATTGAGCGTCATTGGTCTGGGCGAAGCGGCTCGCAGGACGGCAGACGGCTCTACGCCAGGGGCAAATGCGGGCGCAGACGGCTCCTTGGCGGCGGATGCGGGGGCTAGAAACAGCGCCATTTCTCCCGATTTGTCTGCTCAAGAGTTCCCTGAGGTGAATCTGGATACCCTAAGTACGCTTCCCAGCGGGCGCACTGCTATTCTGGAACCTTCGACTGAGGCTGATTCATCGTCCGAGCCGCCCGTTCTGTCGGGTTCACCGCTCCCCGCAGAGGCTCCCACTGCCCCAGCCGAAGCTTCCACAACCGAGCCTGTTGCACCGGCCCAACCTGCTGCTAGAAGTGCACCTTCTAGCCCACCTCCGCCTCGCCCCGCCAGCCGCC
>NZ_DVEA01000023.1:0-4276 GCF_015295965.1 Thermoleptolyngbya sp. M55_K2018_002 | reverse complement strand
CCTGGCAGCGCCCTGGCCACCACCAAGGGATCTTTCTCGTCCTTTCTCGCGCCGCTGACCCAGGACACGTTCAAGCAGGTCGTTACCGATGTTGAGCAAAAGCTAAGAGTGGTCAATCAAACCCTCTCGATGCTCGACAACCTGATGGATTCTCAGGGCTTTGATGCCATCTTGAACGAGATGCTGCATTCCATCACCCTGAAAACGGGGGAACTGCTGAACGCCGATCGCGCCACAATTTTTCTCCTAGACGACGAGAAAGATGAACTGTGGGCGATCGTCGCCGAAGACGAAAACGGCAATAACCTGGAACTGCGAATTCCCAAGCACGTCGGCATTGCGGGCGAAGTCGCCACCACCAAGCAGGTCGTCAACATTCCCTACGACTTTTACGACGATCCCCGCTCCAAGGCGGCTCAGGCGCTCGACAAGAAAAATCACTACCGCACTTACACCATGCTGGCCATGCCCCTGCTGAACGATCAGGGCGACTTGGTGGCCGTCGTGCAATTGATCAACAAGCTCAAGCCCAACTGTGATTTGCAAGCGCACCTAGACGAGCGCATCGACTTGGGCGGCTTTACCGCGCAAGACGAGCAGGTGTTTGAAGAGTTTGCGCCCTCGATCCGGCTAATTCTGGAATCGTCCCGCTCGTTCTACAAGGCAACCCAGCAGCAGCGGGCCGCCTCGGCGCTGATGAAGGCAACCAAATCTCTCAGCCAGAGCAGCCTAGATTTGGAGGAAACCCTGGGCCGGGTGATGGAAGAGGCCCAGGAACTGATGCAGGCCGATCGCAGCACGCTCTGGCTCTTGGATCGCGACCAGCACCAGCTCTGGACAAAGCTGCCGATCAACGGCGTGCTGCAAGAAATTCGCATCCCGATGGATGCAGGCTTTGCGGGGCAGGTGGCGATGTCGGGTGAGCCAGTCCTCATTCCCTACGACCTCTACAACCACCCTAACTCCGACACCGCCAAGGAAACCGACAAAAAGACGGGCTATCGAACGTGCAGCATGTTGTGTATGCCCGTGTTCAACGCAGATGGCGAACTGATCGCCGTCACTCAACTGATCAATAAGAAAAAGCAGGGCGACCATCCGCCCTACGATCCGGCAAACTATCCCGAAGCGCCGGAGATCTGGCGGGCGAGCTTTAACCGAAACGATCAGGAGTTCATGCAGGCGTTCAACATTCAGGCGGGTGTGGCGCTGCAAAACGCCAAGCTGTTCGCCACGGTGAAGCAGCAGGAGCAACTCCAGCGCGATATTCTGCGATCGCTCTCCAATAGCGTTATCTCCACCGACAAAGAGGGACGCATCATCGCCGCCAACGAAAGCGCCCGCAAACTTCTGGGTCTGAGCGACACCGACCCGCTGGAGGGGCTGCACGCCGAGGAACTGATTGGGCTGGAAAAGGGGGATTTTTCCAAGTGGTTCAAAATGGCGCTCATGCCGACAGATGACAAGTGCCGTCAGCAGTATTATCCGGATCAAACGCTGAACGCGGTCAAAGGCGTGGAGCAGCACAGCATTAACCTGTCGATTAACACCATCGCCGATGCGAGTGATCCAGAGCAGGTTTCGGGAGCGCTAGTGGTGATGGACGACATCAGCGGCGAAAAGCGGCTAAAAAGCACCATGTCGCGCTATATGTCGCAGGAAGTGGCGCAGTTGCTCTTTGAGAACCCCAACGCTGCCAAAATGGGGGGCGATCGCAAAGAAGTGTCTGTCCTGTTTTCCGACATTCGCAGCTACACCACGCTGACCGAGAGCATGACCGCCGAAGAGGTGGTGGAAATGCTGAACCAGTATTTCGAGAGCATGGTGGACGCGGTGTTTACCTATAAGGGCACGCTGGACAAGTACATCGGCGATGCCATCATGGCGGTGTTTGGGTCGCCGCTGCCCTTGGACGACCACGAGTGGATGGCCGTACAAACGGCGATCGAGATGCGGCACCGACTTGCCGCGTTCAACGCCGACCGGGTACAGCGCCAAAAGCCGCCGATTCGGATCGGCATCGGCATCAACTCCGATATCGTCATCAGCGGCAACATCGGCTCCAGCCGCCGCATGGAGTTCACGGCCATTGGCGATGGGGTCAACCTGGGGTCGCGCTTGGAAAGTGCCAGCAAGCAATACGGCACCGACATCATCATCAGCGAGAACACCTACAAGCCTTGCGCCGATCGGGTCTGGGCGCGAGAGCTAGACTGCATCCGGGTGAAGGGCAAGACGCAGCCCGTCAGCATTTACGAACTCGTCGGGCTGCGTGACGAAATCGTTCCCGATGAGAAAAAGCGGCTGATTGACCTCTATCACGAAGGGCGCAAGCATTACCTAAATCGCGATTTCGTTAAAGCGATGAGCGCTTTTGCCACGCTGCTGCAAGACGTGAACAACGAAGACAAAGCCGCCAAGCTCCACCTCGACCGCTGCAGCCACTGGCTCAGCCATCCGCCCAACGACGAAACCTGGCAAGACGGGGTGTGGACCATGACGGAGAAGTGAGGATTAAGGGGTCAGGGGTCAAGGATCAGGAACTATGGGTCAGGGATTAGAGGCTGAGCAGACAAGCTAGCAACGGGGCTTATGCAAGGGGGCTTATGCAAGCTCTGCCTCAAAAGCGCGCAGGGCGCTGCTTGAGCCTTGGCTCCAGGCTAGCTCGACATAGCGGGGGATCAACTGCTTGACCGCAATATCTGGAAAAATGCCGCTGACCTCGCTTTCCTGATAGTGTTCGCCGTCGAAGATGTAGATTCGCAGGTCCTGACTCCGATAAATCCAGAGTTCTGGAACGGCGATCGCCTCATAATCTGCTGGCTGAGTAAAAGACGTGAGATCGACCTCAAGCGCTAGATCCGGCGGAGGATCAATTTCCAAATCGATACGTTCTTTACCCAAAATAGCCAATCGATTTTGGATGTAAAAACAGGCATCGGGTTCTACTCCGGTTTGGCTGACTCGCTTCAGCGTGAGGGGATCGAAGGCGTGCCAGTCTTGGTTCTGATGCCGCAGCAGCGCCTTCACCAAATCAGTGAGGGTAGCGGAGCGGTTGCTATGGCCAGGCAAAGGAGCCATCAAACGAATTTCCTGTTTCTTGACTCCAAAGTAGACTTTGACCGCAGCGCGATCGCGACGGCTTGACAACAGCCCTTCGTAATCTGCCCAGCTTTGATGACGCAAGATCACCTCACTACCCGGCGGTAGTTCAATTCCATTGGGGCTAATGGTCAAATTCATCAAGAAGCCTGTTGGGTTCGGTTTGTGAAGTTGGCACCAGATACTTGACGGCCCTTAATTCTCATCCTTAGCTCATTGCCCTGAGCAAGCCATCCCTGATTTTCATTTTATTCTTCCTCTCGTGGGGTGGGCAGCGTCAGGTTATAGCGCAGCGCCAGCATTCGGAGCAGAACGATGGTGCAAAATCCGGCAACGGTGGCGATCGCCATATCCACCTGCCACAGCACCAGCACTAGATAAACCCAGCAGCCGACAAAGGCACAGGTGGCGTAGAGCGTGGCGGTTTTGCGAAAGACCACGGGAATCTGCACCAGCAAGATATCGCGCAATACGCCGCCCACCACGCCTGTAATCACGCCCAGCAGCGACGCGGTGAACGGCGGCATTCGATATTCCAGCGCAAAGGCCGTACCGGAAATGCTGAACAGCGCTAGCCCAAAGGCATCCAACAGCGCAAAGACTCGATAGGCAGGCGCTTTGACTGGCTTCAGCAGGCGCGACCCGTAGACATACAGCACCGCCAGCAGCAGCACCAGCACCGCATAGCCCTCATAGCGTACCCAAAAGAACGGTCGCCGATCCAGCAGCACATCGCGCAAGGTTCCGCCCCCAAAGGCATTCACAAAGGCGATCGCATACACACCCACCAGATCCAGCCCTTTCTTGCGAGCGGCGATCATCCCCGATAGGGCTGAGGTGATCACGGCCGACACTTCTAGCGGATACTGCACCGTGGCGAAGCGTTCGAGTTGAGCGGCGATCGCATCTATCGCATCTAGAGACATTCGAGGATTAAGCAGAGGATTAAGCGCTGTGGGTCAGGGATTGGGCTGAGACTTGAGAAAATCCAGAAAGTCGTAGAGTTCGGTTTCGTTAAGTTCCTGGCGCGATCGCTTGCTGTAGGTCGCTTTCAGGTGTTCGCGGCCGCGCTTGGCATCCCACCCCAGGCGGCGCAGTTCCACATCGGTCTGGGCCAGGATATCGGAAAAGTCGATGGAGCCAATGGCGGGGTCGGGCGGCGCGGGGTCGGGGT
>NZ_DVEA01000293.1:0-4292 GCF_015295965.1 Thermoleptolyngbya sp. M55_K2018_002 | reverse complement strand
GTTGGAAAGGGGATTGGAAAGGGGGCGATCGCCTATTTACTTCGCCTATTTACTTCGTCTATTTACACGGTGGGCGATCGCTCTTGGTCTATGCTTCAACGCTAAATCTCTCGCTCCACCACTAGCGTTTCACCAGGACGCAGTGCCCTAACTTGGTCGGTCAGGTCGAGCCAGGGTTGCAACTGACCCGCTTGGAATGTGCGGCTCATGACGACGTAGATCGAGGTCTGGTCGCCGCCAATGCCAGCCTTCACCACAGGTCGCCAGTCGTCGGCGCGGAGTTCGTCAGTAATGCGCCACCGTCCGGTTTCTCCATCGCCCACCCAGCGCAGCCGCCGCGAAAATCGGAAGGGGGCTGGCTTTTTGCCGACGATCAGCATTTTTTGCAATAGTTTGCGGATTAGGTTAGGGAAGAAGCGCCCCACCGTCAGCATGACCACGCGCAAAATCATGAGGTTTAGCGGGGTCATCTGCTTTTGCTTGGCCCAGCCGAGGTTGCCTTGAATTGTGAGGTCGTTGGGTTCCAGGTGAATATCATAGCTGCCGACGAGGTGACCCACGGCGTTTTTCAGCTTGCGGCCCTGTTGTACTTGCAAGGAGAACTGCGTGTCGGAGAGCAAGAGGCGATCGCCCCGAAACAGCTTAAACACGCCGCCCTTGTTCAGCCCCAAGTATAGCTCCGTGTCGCCCCGGCGATCGACCAGAATCTTCGCCTCCGGCAGCCACAGGCTTTCCTTGGGGCGATAGTCCACCGTCGGGCGCTGGGGCACAAAGTCTTGCCACGCCAGCAGATAGTTCCAGGTGTGGTGGCCAATGATGTGGTCGTCGGCATAGCAGGGCGCTTTGCCGTTGGCTAGCCCGCGCAAGAAGCGATCGTTGATACTGAGCGCCTCCGGCATCCACTGCCCCACCAGCTCAAAGCCGTAGGGAAAAAAATTGTACGTATTGCGGCTGGTATATTCGCCGCCAAAGGAGCCGTCGGGATGGATAAAATGCGCTGCCAGCCCCACGGCTTTTTCCAGCGACTCCTTCAGGCGAATATCGGGAATCAGCCGATATAGCCACGCCAGACAGGAAATCGTCAGCGTGTGATAGCCCGGATCGCAGCCTTCATATTCCTGAAACCAGCCCTCCGCGCTCTGCCAGGACAACACCTGTTCTAGCCGCTGCGCCTTGGCCGCCTCCCAGTGCGATGTATTCAGCATCCGCGACAACAGCTCCAGACCCAGCACGATCAGCGCCTGGTGATTCGTCAGCCGCCCGCTCTCTTGATGATGGGCCAGCCAGTCGGCCCGCCGCACCAAGAACCGAATGATTTCGTCATTTTGCAGCCCCAGCCGCCGATAGCTTTCAACAAACGCCAGCAGCGAAAAGGCCGCCGCCCCGCCCGCCCGCTCGAAGGGAAAATAGTCATCGCACGACCCGTCCTTGTGGGCGCTTTTTGCCGCGTAGAGAATCCCCACCTCCACCCAATCCCGAATCGCCGACTGCCGATAGTAGGGATTGTCTGGTGCATCTGCTTCATAGGCCAGGGCCAGCGGCAGCACAAATTCTTGGGCCATGCCGCTGGGAAAGTCGATGATTTTGTAATGCCAGAAGTTGCGATCGAAGCAGCCGTAGGTAGGGCTGTGGGGATTGCGATCGCCCAGCGTCAGGATCTTGGGAATTTGGGCCAGCGCTTCGCGGGCAAAGAGGTCACGCATTGCTTCAGGAAAGGTTTGGGGAAATATTTGGAGGGAAAGGTTTGGGGAAATATTGGGGGGAAGTATTTGGAGAAATATTGGGGAACGGTTTGGAGCGACCGAGCATCCGGCAATTTAATCATCCCATTCCATGATTTCTATCATTCATTCCAGTCCATCATTCATTCCAGCGCCCTTTCCCCTTTCTGTCTCTCCCGCTCCAACTCGATACGCCGTAGCCGCAGGCGATTTTCCTCCAGCAGTTGCCGATTTGCCGCCATCAAGTCTGCTACTAGTCCAAACATCCAAAGCTGGAAGCCGATCAGCACCAGCACCGCCGCCAGGATCAGGCTCGGCGCACGGGCGCGGGTGGGGTCATCGAACCAGTACAGCAGCAGCCAGCGCAGGCCCAGCAGTGCGCCCAGCCCCATTGGCAATGTGCCCGCCATCAGGAAAAAGCGCAGCGGCCGATAGAGCATGAAGATTCGCAGAATCGTGGTGGCCGATCGCCACACGTAGGACGGAATGCTGCGAACCAGGCGCGACTTGCGGGTTTGCGGATTGGTGCGAATCGGCACGGAGGCGATCGCCATTCCTTTTTGCCCCGCCTGGATAATGGTTTCCAGCGTGTAGGTGTAGTTATTGAACACGTTAAGCTGCATGGCGGCCTCGCGGCTAAAGGCGCGGAACCCGCTGGGCGCATCGGGCACGTCGGTATTGCTGGCCAGCCGCACGATGGAGCTACCCAGGTTTTGCAGCACCTTTTTGGTGGTGGAAAAGTGTTTTGTCTCCCAGATCGGGCGTTCGCCAACGACGATTTCCGCCTGCTTATGCAAAATTGGCTGGATCAGCCGGGGAATGTCTTCGGCGCAATATTGATTGTCTGCGTCGGTGTTGACGATAATATCGGCCCCGGCCCTGAGGCAAGCCTCTAAGCCTGCCATAAAACCTTTGGCTAAGCCCTGATTGGTCGAAAAGTTGACGATGTGATCGACCCCGTAGGCTTTGGCCACGTCCACCGTGCGATCGCGGCTGCCATCGTTAATAATCAGCCATTCCACCACGTCTACTCCTGGAACCTGGCGCGGCAGTTCCGACAGCGTTAGCCCCAGCGTCTTCTCTTCGTTGTAGCAGGGAATTTGAATAATCAGCTTGGTCATAGGTTCAGCCCATCGCCCCCACACCCCGATTGCCCCACATCCCGATTACCCCATATCCCGATTACCCCACATCCCGATTACCCCACATCTCGATTGCTATAGAGGGCGATCGCAGGCGCAAAACAGTTCCCACAGTTGATCCAGATTCCGTTGATCCAGTGTCCAGATGATCCAGTGTCCAGACCGTTCGCAAAAATGGTTGTAGAAGGATTAAACACCCAATCATAAATGCCAGTAAAACACGAATAGGCAACCGCCGATTCGCCTGGGCAGATTCGCTTGGGCAGATCAGTCTGGGCAGCTTCGCCTATCAATCGGCCAGGGGCCTTTGCGGTTCCTCCCGACTCCCTTTGCTAGACTAGGCTAGGTTTAGCCAGGTCAGCTTGCAGTTCAGAATTACCAGAATCAAACGACTGCTCAGCCATTCCAGGATTTCGCAACCCTAACCCCCCCACCCTTCCAGCCATGTCGCTCTATTGCAGCCAAGGCCACGCCAACACCCCCGGCAGTCGCTTTTGCAACTGGTGTGGAGAGGCGCTATCGACAGCGGCGGGCGGGCAGGAATTATTGGGCGATCGCTACAAGATTGTGCGCGAGCTGGGGCACGGTGGCTTTGGGCGGACATACCTGGCAGAAGACCAGAACCGCTTTCGAGAATCCTGCGTGCTGAAGGAGTTTGCGCCCCAGGTGCAGAGCAGCTACGCCCTGCAAAAGGCAGAGGAACTGTTTCAGCGAGAAGCGGGCGTGCTGTATCAGCTTCAGCATCCCCAAATTCCCCGCTTTCGGGAACTCTGCCGTACCCAGTTCAACGGCAAGCCCAGTCTGTTTTTGGTGCAGGACTATGTGGACGGGCCGACCTATCGCCAACTGCTGGATCAGCGCCGCCTCCAGGGAAAAACCTTTTCGGAAGCGGAAGTGACGCAACTGATGCGCGATCTGCTGCCCGTGCTGCACTATATCCACAGCCTGGGCGTGGTGCATCGCGACATTGCGCCGGATAACCTGATTTTGCGAACCGCCGATCAACTGCCCGTGCTGATCGACTTTGGCGGCGTAAAGCAGGTCGCCGCGTCCGTCGCCTCGCAGTACACGCCCAGCGCCCCCACGCCAACCCGCGTCGGGAAGGTGGGCTACGCGCCAGACGAGCAGATGGATCACGGACAGGTCTATGCCCACAGCGATTTGTATGCGCTGGCGGTGACGGTGCTGGTGCTGCTGACGGGCAAGGAACCGGGGGAGTTGGGCGATTTGTCGGCGGGTACGTGGTGGCAGGGAATCAAGCTGAGTCCAACGCTCAGCCGCACGCTGATGAAAATGCTGGCCGACTCGCCACGGGATCGCTTCCAGACCGCCGCTGAGGTGCTGCAAGCCCTGCAACCCCTGCCAGGAGCGAATCCCAGCCTGCTGACCCCACCGGGAACCTTGCCACCCGCCGCCTACCCATCGCCCG
>NZ_DVEA01000289.1:0-4299 GCF_015295965.1 Thermoleptolyngbya sp. M55_K2018_002 | reverse complement strand
TGAACCCTGCGCCGCCCGCCGCGCGGGCGGCGCAGGGGCTTTGGGGTTTATATTTTGGGTTTTATATTTATCAATGTCCACCTACTTGGTTCTTGATCTAGCCCCTGCTCGCCGCTATCGGGGCGATCGCCCGACGATGGCCGAACAACTGCAAAAGTGTCTGCTGTGGATAGAAACTCAGTAGCATAGAAGGGCTTGGCACGTTGTTTCTCACCCTTTGTCTCTCACCGTTTGTCTCTCACCGTTTGTCTCTCAACGTGCCAGGGCTACCGATTTTACCCATTGGCAACGGCCGTTTCTCTGTGAAAGAACTGCTCGACGAACTCTGGAATCAGCTGCGACCGCCCCGGACGTTTTCCTGGCAAACGCTGGTGCTACTGAGCCTGTTTTCCTGGGCGCTGTCTATCCTGGTTGAAACGCTGATTCTCAAGGATTTGCTGTCGCGGTTTGGCTGGCTGTTTCTGACGGTCGGGGTTGGCTGGGCGCTGGCGGGCAACAAGCTCAATATTTTAGGACTGGAGATCCAAACGGGGCCCTGGATTACGGGGGCGCTGGCCTGTGTGGTGCTGTTTGCGGGATGGGTGGGCGATTTGGGGCGCGTGGCGTGGGTCAGTTGGCCGATCTTTTCGGCAATTTCAGCAGCAGTGCCCCACTTTTTTCCCCGGTTTACCTTCAGCATCCCCGACCCCAAGGTGCGGCAAGACCTGATCTTGCGGGCGGTGTTGGCAGGCACGATGAGCTGCTGGATTCAGTTTCATTTTGTGGTGCAAGATTGGCTGCGCGACTACCCGACGCTCCTGTCGGACGATTTTCGGCAGAGTGCGTTTGTGGTGCGTCTGGATGAAGAGCAGCGCGACTCCAGCCGCAGCGTGCCTCGGGCAGAACTGCTGATGAATCTGGTGGAGGGCTATATTCGGGGATCGCTGGAAGGAATTCCCTGGAGCGACACCGAGCGCTGGCTAATTGCGCTGGATCAGCAAATTCCAGAACTGCAAAGGCAGGTCTTTGCACGGGCAAACCAATCCGCAGCCCGGGGATTGCCGGAGGATGCGCTCTGGCGATTTAGCGCGGTGGTGCCTCCGGGCGAGCCGGAATATACCCTGCGGCTGCGGATGCTCTGGACGGGCCCAACCAGCACTAATTTTCCCTATGTCTATGAAAAGGCTTGCCTGATTTCTCAGGTTACGCCGCCGCTAGGTGCAGGCGAAGTGGTAGCAGGTGCGCCGCTGACGCGGGTGGAATGCAATCCCTTTCGGCGCATTTCGCTGGCGCAACCGCCGTAAAATCGGAATGCGGCGCGAACTGCCGGAGGGGTTCATGCCCAAGGGGTGGATGAGTGATACGCTTGCAGACGGCAGGCGCATGGATTTGGGACGCAAGGGAGTGAGGAAACGGTGAATCTCGGTCGCGTGTGGGTGATTGCCGTGAATGTGTTTCGTGAGGTGATTCGCGATCGCATTCTGTATTTGCTGGGCGTGTTTGCGATCGCGCTGGTGGCGATCGCCGCGCTGCTGCCCGAAGTGGCAGCGGGCACGGAGCTGAAGATTTTGCTAGACGTGGGGCTGGCGGCTATCGGTCTGACAGGGCTGGTGATTGCCATTTTCGTCGGCACGGGCCTGGTGAACAAAGAAATCGAGAAACGCACGGTTTATGTGCTGATTGCCAAACCCGTCAGCAAGGCAGAATTCATTCTGGGCAAGCATTTGGGACTATCGGCCGTGCTGGCTGTGCTGGTGGCCGCCATGACGCTGATTTTCGTGGCAGTGGTGAGTTTTTATCGAGCGCCCTTTCCGCTGGCGAGCATCTTGATTGCGGCGCTGTTCCAGTTTTTGGAACTCTCGCTGATGGTGGCGGTGGCGATTTTGTTTGGCGTGTTCACCAGTTCCCTGCTGGCGATCGCCCTTACGGTGGGCATTTACCTCATGGGGCACTTTAGCCGTGATCTGGTCAGCCTGGGCAATCTCAGCCAGAATCCGGTGATGGAGCGGATAACGCAGGGACTCTACCTGCTGCTACCTGACCTGGCTCGGCTCAACCTGAAAAACCAGGCCGTGTATGGCTTGGCGGCTCTGCCTCCTGCATCAGAACTGTGGGCCAACGCGGCCTACGGGGTGCTGTATACGGCGCTGCTGCTGGCGATCGCCACGGTCATCTTTTCTCGCCGCCAGTTTTAACCGCGTCCCGCGATCTCTCCTACACCCCCACGCTCAGCGCCGTCAGCACCCCTTCAAACAGCTTCAGCCCGTCGGTGTTGCCCAGGGCGGGGTCGGCGGCTCGTTCCGGGTGGGGCATCATGCCCAGCACATTGCCCCGGCGGTTGCAGATGCCTGCAATGTGGCCCAGAGATCCGTTGGGGTTGCTGGCTTCCGTCAGGGAACCGTCTGCCGCGCAATAGCGGAACAGAATTTGCTGATGGTCTTCCAGAGCCGCCAGCGTGTCTGCATCGGCATAGTAGCAGCCTTCGCCGTGAGCAATCGGCAGCGTAATCACCTGCTGGGGGGCATAGCGCTGGGTCCAGGGCAAATCGACCCGCTCGACGCGCAGCGAAACGCGATCGCAAATAAAGTGCAAATCCCGATTTCGCACCAGCGCCCCCGGCAGCAGCCCTGCCTCTGTCAACACCTGAAAGCCATTGCAAATGCCCAGCACCAAACCGCCCCGCTCGGCGTGCTGCACCACAGCCTGCATAGCGGGCGAAAATCGGGCGATCGCCCCACAGCGCAAATAGTCTCCATAGCTAAACCCGCCGGGCACAATCACCAGATCCAGCCCCGACAGGTCGCTCTCTTCGTGCCACACCATCCGCGTCGGCAGCCCCAGCAAATCCCGCGTCACCATCGCTGCGTCGCGATCGCAGTTGGAGCCAGGAAAGACGATGACACCAGTTTTCATGGGCGTTTAGAGGTTAGGGATTAGCTCAAACCGATAATTCTCAATCACCGGATTCGCCAAAAGCTGGTCGCACATCCGGTCAAGCTGGGTGCGGGCATCGCTTTCGTCGTCGGCGGTGAGGGTCAGTTCTACATATTTGCCAATGCGAACTGTCCCAACATTGTCATACCCAAGGTGCTGAAGCCCTGACTGCACGGCGGTTCCGGCTGGGTCGAGAACGGAGGGACGCAGTGTGACGTATACCTTGGCCTGGTAGGTCTGACTCATGGGAGGGGGCGGATGCAATGCAGCAGAGTGGCGGGGATTCAGCCCAGAAGCGTGCCAAACCCGCATCTCATTTTATAGCGCTTATCGCGCTTTGTAGCGCTGGGCCGGTTTATCGCGCTTTGTAGCGCTGGTGCCGCCTAGAGCGCGATCGCCCCGCAGGTTTCTCCACAAGTGGACGGGCGATCGCGATTATGATGAGACAGAACGGGACGCATGATCCGACGGAATCGCAACTCGATCCTTCAACTCAATCCTTCAACTCGATCATTTACGCATTTACGCTGCCGCACTGCCCAATCCACCTGAAACCACCATGAGAACGCGCCGCACCCGCAATCAAGAGCGAATTCTCACCCTGCTCAAGACCTTGAATCGGGCCGTTTCAGCGCAGGAAATCTTTCTGGAACTGCGAAAGGAGGGGCATAATATCGGGCTGGCGACAGTCTATCGGTCGCTGGAAGCGCTGAAGCTAGAGGGCGTGGTGCAAAGCCGCCAACTCAGCACGGGCGAGGCGCTCTACAGTTCTACCCAAGAAGATCGCCACCACCTGACCTGCCTGCGCTGCGGTAGCTCTCTCCCCATCGACGAGTGCCCGGTGCATGAGCTAGAGGAGCAGC
Organism: Thermoleptolyngbya sp. M55_K2018_002; assembly: GCF_015295965.1. NCBI lineage: Bacteria > Bacillati > Cyanobacteriota > Cyanophyceae > Oculatellales > Oculatellaceae > Thermoleptolyngbya > Thermoleptolyngbya sp. M55_K2018_002. The sequence continues at coordinate 523 of NZ_DVEA01000289.1, read as the reverse complement.
TCAATCAGTCCTACCACTTCAAAATTTACTATCACATGCTGGAGTTTTATGGGCTGTGTACCCAGTGCCAGGAGGCGATCGCCAGCCCAACACAGCAGGATCAGGGGGCCGTGGGATGAGCGCACTCTCCGTACCCTCCGACCCACCCATCACGCATTCAGCGGAATCGCAAACACCCAGTCGCGAAACTCCGGATCGCGGTTTTCGGTAATGGCGGTCAGCTTGTCCCGCAGTTGGTCAGTCACGGGGCGCTGAGGGGAATACTCGTAGTTTTCGACACGACGAACGGGCGTGACGCGGGCCGCCGTGCCGCTGAGAAAAACTTCATCGGCGATGAACAGTTCCGACTTGTCCACCGGCCGCTCAATCACCTCAATCCCTAGCGACCGAGCAACGGTGATCACGCTGTCGCGGGTAATGCCTTCCAGAATGTCTTGGTCAAACCCCGGCGTGATCAGCTTGCCATTCCGCACGATGAAAATATTCATCCCCGACGCTTCGCTGACCTTGCCCTGAGAGTTGA
>NZ_DVEA01000407.1:0-4300 GCF_015295965.1 Thermoleptolyngbya sp. M55_K2018_002 | reverse complement strand
GACTCAGGGCAATCACCGACCTAGAAAGTTTTAAAGCAATGCCTAGGGTTCTAGAGTTCCGTGCTAAAGCCGATTTCTCTTCTTTTTCCTGCTATGGATCGAAAAGATGTCATGGCGCTGCTCACGATCGCCGTCTTTTTGGGATCGCTGGCCACCGCCGTAGGGTTGGTTCGTATGGGCAATGCCGCAAAAGCTGGGCGAGTCAATCAGCTCTTGCGGACGAAAGCCTGCGTCAGTTGCGACTTGGAGCGCGTCAGGCTGAATAATGCAGAACTCGATGAAGTAGACCTGCAATATGCCAACCTCCAAAACGTACTGATGCGCGGAGCTGACTTGAAGCGGGCAAACTTGAGCAGTGCCAACCTGACCGGAGCCGCCCTAGACAGAGCCGACCTGCGGAAGACACTCCTGACCGATGCAACGCTAGGTGGGGCAGTTTTGGCAGAGGCGCGGCTGGAGGAAGCCGACCTGCGGCGGGCCTATCTGGGGGATGCCGACTTGGATCGGGCCCGGCTTAATGCGGCCTATCTGGGGGAAACAATTTTTAGTCGGGCAAATCTGCGGGCAGCCACGCTTAATCGAGCCTACTTGGTGGGTGCAAACCTGGGCGAAGCGAACCTGACGGGCGTGGATGCGCGAAATGCCGATCTGCGGCGGGTTTATCTGGGCAATGCGCGGCTCAAGGATGCGCGGCTTCGCAACGCCAACCTGTCGCGGGCCAACCTGACCCGCACCGACATGCGCCGCGCCAAGCTGCAACAAACTACGCTCAACGATACCGACCTGACGGCTGCCAACTTGAGTGAGGCAAACCTGACGGGCGCCAGTCTGCTGCGGGCCAACCTGGGGCGGGCCCAACTGCCAGGGGCAAACCTGCAACGCGCCAACCTGCAATCGGTGAACCTGCGGCGATCGAACCTGACGGGCGCAAACCTCACCGATGCGAACCTAACCGGAGCTAGCCTGAACGGGGCAAAGCTAGACGGCGCGACGCTCTGCCGCACAACGATGCCCGACGGGGCGATCGCCCACGATGATTGCCCCGTTCTCCTCGATCCGTTCGCTCCCAATTCACCAGCCACTCCCGAAGCCCCTGCCGCCAGCGTTTCACCAACGGAAGCCGCGCCCGCTGGAACTCCCTTGCCTACGCCCGCGCCCTGATTCGGAGTTTGCAAGTTGCATTTTTGGATCGCATTTCCCCCATCAGGCTCCTCCGTCATCTCTCCGTAATCTTTGTGACTGAGCGCAATCCCCAGGCTCGACTTCATCAAGCTGGGATGATTTTGCGAATAATCCAGGAAATTTTTGAGAAATCGGGCGAATCTGCATTTGGGCGATCGCCCCCGTCTGCGTGGTTTGACGCAGAAAATGGGATGCCTTCGCCAAAGAGTAATGCGGTTCTGTAGGCTCACCGGGTTCAAAAGGTAAAGCACGGATGAGGTTGGCAACCTACAGACACGGAGATTAGCAGGTATGAAGCCTGCTTGAAGTGTCGCGCAGCGTGTTGAAACCATTTCCTGGAAGGGAGTTGGGCGATCGCCCCCAGCATTTCGGGTGAAAAATCCAGTTCCCAAAGTTTTCGGAGGTTTTTGTCTAAAGCATCACCGCACACTTTGTATTGTCAGGGGTTCTCATCTCCGGTATTTCGCCGAATTTATGCAGTTCTCCGGTCGTCTGCCCGGATTTCGGCAGGGGGGATGGTACTAGAGATTGGCTCTCAGGGGTCAGCGGGTGGAAGAGGTGATGGGTCAAGGCCCGCCTCCTGTCGCATCCGCTTGCAGCCAGCTTTACGACAGTCTGGGAGGATTGCATTCATGCCAACGGCACGTTTGGATGAGCAGCGGTTAACCACAGGGCGATCTATAGGGCGATCTACAGGGCAATCTACAGGGCGATCTACAGGGCGATCGCTCGGCATCGGTCTGACGAGCATCAACGACTTTTCGCCCCAGCTTCCGTTTCTCGACCTGTTCAAAACAGCCCGCGCCTGGATTCCGCAAACCAGCCAGGTCTGGAATACTGGCGAGACGGTGCAAAATCTGGATGCCCACGGCTGGCCCACCCGTCTGCCCACTGCCGCCAACGGCACGACGTACACCAAGCTCAGCACGCTGATGCTGCGCGACATCCCCGGAGCCTATCGCCCCGGTCGCTATGTGGTGATGTATGACGGGCAGGGCACGCTGGAATACGGTTTTAACGCCGCAAAACTGGAGAACCTGTCCCGGCCCGGCCGCGACGTGATCCAGGTCGATGCCGCCAAAGACGCGGGCATTCTGCTCTCGATCACCGCGACCGACCCGCAGAAAACGGGCGACTATCTGCGAAACATCCGCGTCTATCACGAAGACGACCTGCCGCTGGTGGCGCAAGGCTCAGTCTTCAATCCCACGTTTCACGAGCGGATTCGCAACTTTGGCACGCTGCGGTTTATGGACTGGATGGAGACCAACGATTCCACCCAGCGCGAATGGCGCGATCGCCCCAAACCCACTGACGCAAGCTGGGCCTGGAAAGGCGCGTCGGTGGAAACAATGGTGGCCCTGGCAAATGAGATGCAGGTATCGCCCTGGTTCAATATGCCGCACCAGGCGACGGATGAATACATTGCCAACTTTGCCGCCTACGTGCGCGACCACCTCGACCCCAACCTGCGGGTGTATGTGGAATTTTCCAACGAGGTGTGGAACTGGCAGTTTGACCAGGCGCACTACGCCCAGGCGCAGGCCGAGGCCCGCTGGGGCAAAGACGTGCAGGGTGGCTGGATGCAGTGGTATGGCATGAGGGCAGCGCAGACCGCCAAGATCTGGAAGGAAACCTTTGCAGAAAAGAGCGGTGGCAATCGCCTTGCAGCGCAAGATCGCGTCATTGCCGTGCTGGCTACGCAAACGGGTTGGAAGGGGCTAGAAACCTATGCGCTAAACACGCCCGCTTGGGTTGCCGAGGGCAACGAACCCGCCTGGAAAGCCGTCGATGCCTACGCCGTTACGGGCTACTTTGGCAACAACCTGGGCAGCCCCACCCACGCCAACACGGTGCGCTCCTGGCTTTCGGAACCCGACGGCGGCTTTGCCAAGGCCTTTCAGCACCTCCGCGAGGGCGGTCTGCTGGGCGACAGCAAAGATTCCGTCAAAGACACGATCGCTCTATTCAAGTACCATGCCGACATCGCCCAGCGCCACAACTTGCAGCTCGTCGCCTACGAGGGCGGGCAGCACATCGTCGGCACGTCGGGCATCGAAAACGACGCGCAGTTGACCGAGTTTTTCATCGCGCTCAACCGTCGTCCCGAAATGGCGGAACTCTATCAACAACTGCTCGACGGCTGGAAGGAGGCAGGCGGCACGCTGTTCAACCATTTTGTGGATATTGCCCGTCCCAGCAAATGGGGCAGTTGGGGCATGATGGAAAGCCTCGACCAGACCGATGCGCCCAAATACACGGCGCTGCAAGCCTTCATGAGCGCCAATCCCCGCTGGTGGGCAGAACCGGGCCCGGGCGCTGTGCCGCCAGATCCCCCCCGCACATCCGACCCGCTGAACCTAGCGGGAACCGACGGCAACGATCGGTTAATCGGCGGCGCGGGCAGCGACACGTTGATGGGCGGCGCAGGCAACGACACGCTGATGGGGCACGACGGGGGCGATCGCCTCGACGGGGGCCCTGGGGCCGATGAGCTAGTCGGCGGCAGGGGCAACGATACTTACGTGATAGACCATGCGGGCGATCGCGTGATTGAGCGAGCTGACGGCGGCATGGACACCGTGGAAGCCAGCATCAGCTACACCCTGCCCGACCAGGTAGAAAACCTGACGCTGAGGGGCACAGCGCTAGAGGGCATCGGCAATTCGCTGCGTAACGGGATATTGGGCAATTCCCGCAGCAACACGCTAACGGGCATGGGCGGCCACGACCGGATACGCGGCTTCGACGGGCACGACTGGCTGGATGGGGGCAGCGGCAACGACACACTGGAGGGCGGTCGCGGCAACGATACCTATGTTGTAGCCAGCCTCGGCGATGGGGTCATCGAACTGCTCAGGGCGGGAGCCGATACGGTGATTGCCTTGATCAGCTGGGTGCTGGGCGATCCTGTAGAAAACCTCACCCTCAGCGGCGATGCCCTCACGGGGCGCGGCAATGGGCTGAGCAACCTGATCATTGGCAATGGAGCCGATAATCTGCTCTGGGGCGGCGGTGGTGGAGACACCCTGCGCGGCGAGGGCGGGAATGACACGCTCAAAGGGGAAGCCGGAAATGACGTGCTGATCGGCAATGGGGGGAACGACCTGCTGGCGGG
>NZ_DVEA01000242.1:0-4399 GCF_015295965.1 Thermoleptolyngbya sp. M55_K2018_002 | reverse complement strand
AAGGCAGGGCGATCGACAAAGCGAATCGGCCCTGGCGCACCGCCCACCTGCGACCAGTCTGTAATTTCGCCCCGAAAAATCTGAGCAAATTGCTCAAAAGTCAGGTCACCCGAAAAGGGGTTATCTGCGCCCACAATGATGGCGATTTTTTCCCGATTGAGGGGAACTTCCACCAATCCCTGATCCCGCTCTGCTTGGGTCAGGTCGCGCCCCACTGCCACCAGATCCAGATCTCCAGCCAGTAAGGCCTGTAGCGCCGCATCTGTGCCGCCTGCGGCAAGGTTGACCCGGGTGCCAGGGTAGCGCTCCTCAAAGCGGGCCTTCAGACTTTCATTAATCAGCGTCATACTGGCAGAGCCGTCTATAGTAACGGAAGTGTCTGCCGGAACGCTGGCAGGCAGCGGGAATTCTGGCGGCGTAGATTGTGCCAGAGTTGGAACTACCCACCGCAGTCCAAGTAAACCAGGAGCGCCGCCGAGGGCAACTAGCAGGGCTAGTAGGGTGAAAGATGTTTCTGGGTTTCGCAGCATTGTTGAGGGCAGCCTAGACGTGAGCAGGGATTTTTTAGGTTAATTTTTGCAAAAGACGTGTCAATTATATAGCCCTCTTTCTTATCAGAAGTTAATAAAGAAAACAATTTGAAGTAAAAATACTCATCAGGGGGGCGATCGCCCAGATCCTTCCCATACAAGCGTTTCAGCTTTTAAGAAGGAGAAAGCAAGGGATTCTCGCGCCGCCTCTGTTTCGCGGGGTACTAGACGAGCCGACAAGTTTCTCCTAGTTTGTCGTATTTCTTTTGAGATGCATAGTCCACGCCGATTTTTGATAAGAATTGCCTATACCAGCAGCATCGCTGGATAAGCGGCAAGGCTGAGCCTGGAAAGCGCTGGGAGCCAGACTAAGAACGGTCGAGAAAAACGTTGCAGAAACAGCAAAAGCGCCACGCTGAACATCTAACCGCGCGGCGCTTGCGTAATGACTTGCTGCAATAGGGCTTGCTGCAACTGGTTTTGAAAACTGGCAGTTGCGAATGGCTGTTAGCCAGAATCAGTCATAGATAAATCGGTCACAGGTGAACTAATCACGGGCTAAACCTTAGCTCGCCTAGCTTTATCCAAGCTGTTTATATCCAACCTGTTTATATCCAACCTGCTTTGTCTAGCCTGCTTCTAGGCTGCTACCAGAGACCTCGAACCGGGCCGGCCGGACGCGGTGCAGGCTGAGGATCTCCTGGAACACCCTGGCTGAAGGGCGGAAACTGGGGGCCCGCAGGAAGTGGGCGGAGGGGTTGGGAGGGAGGCAGCAGCAGCAGCGAGGTATCGAAGGGATTATTCAGATCGGGAGTGCGGATGGTGGGGCCGTCCAGGTTTTGCTGGTTTGAAGCGTCCACGTAGAGTCGATGCACCTGCCGCGCATCGGTGATGATGTTGTTTTCGGGGAAGGGGCCAAGGAACCAGGTGAAGGAGTTCACAATGCCCCGGTTGCCAAAGAAAGTGCCGCTGGCACCATAGTAAGTGTCTTCAAACGCTTGCTGGAGTGTCTGAATGTCATCTGCGCTGCGGGTTGAAGTGACAGTCTGGGCGATCGCCCCTGATCCCAGCGCCCCACCCGACGTTGCCAGGGTGAGCAGTCCAGCCAATATCTTAAACCTGAAGCCCATGGCAAATTCCCTCAAATTTTGTCCAACATCTTAGCTCATTTCGGAGTGCAAAGGTCAACTTTTTTCCAAAGCGCGACAGAGGACGACCTAGACTGAGGAGAGATCGAGAGAATCTTCTCTGTCTGGTAATTACAGCGTTTCTCACCCGCCTTTCTATAAGACTCTTTGCGCCTCTATCTTGGCGATCGCCCTTTAACCTTTCATCCTAAAATTGGAATTTCTAGCCGTGATTCTTGCCGATCATCTCATTCTTTTTTCGCGCTATCCCCAGCCAGGAACCACGAAAACGCGCCTGATTCCGCATTTGGGAGAAACCGGAGCCGCCCAGCTTCAGCGACAGATGACAGAGCAGGTGTTGCGGCAAATCCGGCCCCTCCTGCATCCGGTAGCAGGCAAGGCAACCTCTCCCATTTCGGCAGAGGTCTGGTTTTCGGGCGGCGATCTGGCGCAAATGGCAGACTGGCTAGGGCCCTGCTGGGTAATGCATCCGCAGCCGTCTGGGGATTTGGGCGATCGCCTGTTGAGTGCGGTGGAACGGGCGATCGCCGCTGGAGCCGAGCGGGTCGTGGTGATTGGCGCAGACTGCCCCAGCGTGGATGCCGCAATTTTGCAGCAGGCCTTTACCGCGTTGCAGAGCCATGACTTGGTGCTGGGGCCGGCCACCGATGGCGGCTACTATCTCATCGGATTGCGGCAGCCCGTCGCAGATTTGTTCTGCGGGATTGAGTGGGGCAGCGAGCGCGTGTTTGCCCAGACAAGGGCGATCGCCCAAGCTCTCCATCTCTCCGTAGCAACGCTTGACCCACTGACAGACATTGACACTGCTGCCGACTTGCCCGTGTGGGAGGCGCTGCGGGAGCAGGTGATTTCCGTGATCATTCCAACACTGAATGAAGCCGCAGAATTGCCGAGCCTGCTGGAAACCCTATCGCCCTCTGGCACATTGGAAGTGATTGTGGCAGACGGGGGCAGCCAGGACGACACCCGGGCGATCGCCCAGCAGTATGGCGCAACGGTCGTCCACTCTGCTGCCGGCCGCGCCCGCCAGATGAACGCCGGAGCCGCCGCCGCGATGGGGAAAACTCTGCTTTTCCTCCACGCCGACACTCGCCTGCCCCAGAAGTTTCCCCATCTGGTGCAGCAAACTCTGGCCCAACCGGGCGTGGCGCTGGGGGCGTTTGACCTGTCGATTGACGGAACCTTGCCGGGATTGCGCTGGGTGGAGCGGGGGGTGCGCTGGCGATCGCGCTGGTTCAGCCTGCCCTACGGCGATCAGGCACTATTTCTGCGAACAGACACTTTCTGGCAACTGGGCGGCTTTCCAGAGGTGCCGATTCTGGAAGATCTGAAGCTGGTGCGAAAGGCTCAGACCTTGGGCAAAGTGGCGATCGCCCCAGCAGCGGTATCGACTTCGGCGCGGCGGTGGGAAGCGCTGGGGGTGTGGCAGACGACGCTGATCAATCAGGGCGTGCTGATCGCCGCCGGGTTGGGCGTGCCTCTAGAGAGAATTACTCAGTTCTATCGGCGATCGCGGTCAAAAAATTTGCCGCCAGACCCCTTCAAAATTCGTAAAAAAAATAGGGATTGAAGGCTCAACCCCTAACGTATCCCATTATCTACAGGCTAGCTAGACCAATCTCAAATCAGCATACTCAGCGAGTAGCTCATCTGACGAGAGGGTCTGACCCTCCACCTGGGGGGTCCAGAGAATTTCCAGTGCCAAGAGGCGATCGCTCGACACCGATCCCATCTGCGACAGGGCGCGGCGCAGATCCTCCGTCGAATTCACCACGGGCAAATCCAGCTTGCCCAGCGTCGCCGCCAGCAGCGTCACCACGATATATTCGCCCTGCGACTGGACTTCTGTCGGCTGCTCTGCCGCTACCCGCTCACCCGTACCCGTCGTGGCCAGGGCGGACGAAGCCGTTCCCGCCTGCCGCAACTGGCGGTTGACATTCGACAGCGTTTCTTCGCTAAATTTGCTGCGCTCCGCCAGCGCCAGTCTGTTGAACTGTGCCTCAGCCGCCTCCAGGCGATACTGTGCCGACTGCGTGCCGCCATAGACCCAATATTCGGGATGCCGCAGCAGCGCCAGCGTCGTTTCTTGCAGCGCCTCCGTCAGCCCTTCTTTGGAACCCGTATCCGCCGTTTTTGCCAGCCGATCCAGGTCGGCCTGCAAGCCGCGAGCGCCAGACAGCAGACCCACTTGAACTTTAGACACCGAAACCGTGGGCGACGCTGCGCCATAGCCCAGGTCGTCATAGCCATTCGCATTAGACTGCGCGGCTCGGACGCTCCGCACGATAAATGATGCAAGCGAGATAAAAATCAGAATGGTGAACAGGCTGCCTGCACCGCCGCCAAAGAAAATCGGCCCCCACACCAGCGGAAACCCAATGCCGCCGCCAGGATAACCACCGGGATAGTAGCCGCCACCACCATAGGACGGAGCCTGACGGCTGGTATAGGTGCGGCTGGGCACGCTAAACCCGCCGCCGCCGATGCGGCCGCCGCCCCGACTCAGGGCCAGAGCGCTACCCGCATTGCCAAACACCAATGTTGCAATGAGAGAGAAAACCACCAGCGGCCGAAGCAGGGGCCGCCATACTTGAGAAAAGAACCTTCGCATCGCCTCAAGCCCTCATGTAAACGTTTCGGGCAATGCCCGTGGGGCAGGCTGTGCAGTTTGCCGAGCTAAACGGTTTGCCGAGCTAAGCGGTTTGCTGAGCTAAACGGTTT
>NZ_DVEA01000372.1:0-4404 GCF_015295965.1 Thermoleptolyngbya sp. M55_K2018_002 | reverse complement strand
ACGACGCAATCACTAGCAGCCAGCCCACCGTGAGGACCCAGCGAGTCCAGTGCATCTTCCGTTCGGGGACGTTCGCAAACATAGACTGTGTTGTGGGATATTCAGTACACAGCGCAATATTACACCGTTGATGTGACACCAATATTGCAAAAGATTAACTTGTGTCGAGAACTCTTGACCCTCTGAACGCTCATCAGATTTCTGCCTATGATGCCTGCTACAAGGCTCAGTTTTCGTGAGTGTCCCGATTTTTTTCGCCACCCTCAAGAGGAGACGAACGAGATGGCATTTTGGACAGAGCGTGAGCAGCGCAACTATGGCATCTAGTTCACAATACGCACATCCTGCTGTGATTCTGATTCGCTTTGTGAATGGGCCACCGCCACTACTGCAAATTCGAGCATAATGAATGGGGAAATGAACGGGAAATAGAAGAAAGGATTCAATGGCTAAACCACGAATTTTGATTGTCGGCGGCGTTGCCGGAGGGGCCTCTTGCGCGGCGCGGGCACGGCGGCTATCAGAAGCCGCAGAGATTATCATCTTCGATCGCGGTCAATTTGTGTCCTTTGCCAACTGTGGTTTACCCTACTATGTTGGCAGTGTGATAGCTGATGAAAAAAAGCTATTGGTTGCCAATTCAGACTTATTTAAGCAACGGTTTAACATCGAGGTGCGGCTACAGCACGAAGTGACTGCGATTGATCGTGCTGCCCAAACTCTGACGGTCAAAAACCTGCAAACCGGAGAGCTGAAACAAGAACCCTATGATGCTCTCGTGTTATCTCCCGGTGCTACCCCAATCCGTCCGCCCCTGCCAGGAATAGAGCGACCCGGAATTTTTGCGCTGCGAACCATCCCCGATAGCCGTCGGATTCGAGAATGGATTGACACGCATCAGGTAAAGCGGGCGGTGGTTGTGGGCGGTGGCTTTATTGGGCTGGAAATGGCAGAAAATTTGGTGCATCGTGGTATCGCTGTCACGCTAATAGAAAAGTTGCCCCAGGTGATGCCCCCCTTTGATCCAGAGATGATGACTCCAGTTCATGCTCACCTCCGAGATCAAGGCCTACAGCTCTGCTTAAACGATGGCGTTCAGGGCTTTACGGTTGGCTCAGACGATAACTTGCTGGTTCAAACAGACTCCGGCGAGCAGCATCCTGCCGACATGGTGATTTTGGCAATCGGGGTGCGCCCGGAGAATACGCTAGCCAAAGAAGCAGGGCTGGAACTGGGCGATCGCGGCGGTATCCGGGTCAATGCAGCCATGCAAACCAGTGACCCTCATATTTGGGCAGTGGGGGATGCTGTAGAAGTGCAGGATTTTGTCACGAAAGAGTGGACCCTGATTCCCCTGGCTGGGCCTGCCAATCGTCAAGGACGGATCGCAGCCGAAACCATTTTGGGGCGAGACTCACAATTTCGCGGCGTACAGGGAACCTCGGTTTGCGGCATTTTTGGCATGACGGTGGCATGTACTGGGGCCAGTGAAAAAACGCTCCGACGAGTAGGCATGGGCTACCGAAAGGTTTATCTGCATCCTGGTCATCATGCGGGCTACTTTCCTGGGGCCCAGCCAATCGACATTAAGCTTTTGTATGCTCCAGCCGATGGTCGAATTCTGGGAGCGCAGGCTGTTGGCCGAGAGGGAACCGAGAAGCGGGTTGATGTGCTGGCTATGGCGATTCAGGCCGGAATGACTGTGTTCGACTTGGAAGAAGCAGAACTATGTTACGCACCGCAATTTGGAGCGGCCAAAGATCCGGTGAACATGGCGGGGATGATTGCAGGGAATGCGCTGCGCGGCGATGCACCCATTGTGTACTGGGAAAACCTTGACTTGGCGCAAGTGACTCTGGTGGATGTGCGCGAGGAGTCTGAGTTTGAACGGGGACATGTTGCTGGGGCAATCAACGTTCCCTTATCGCAACTGCGGCAGCGGATGGGAGATCTGCCGGGCGATCGCCCGCTTTGGATCTACTGCCAGGTGGGACAGCGCGGCTATTATGCCACCCGAACCCTACGGCAATCTGGGTTTCAGGCCTATAATCTCACGGGTGGCTTCAAGACCTATGAAGCCTCAACAGGGGCTTGATCGCGCAAAATAGCGATGCCGCCCCGCAGGACAATCGCCGCGACGATCAGCCCTATGACCAAATCGGGCAACCGCGATCCAGTCATGCTGACCAAGAAACCCGCCGCGATCACGCCCAAATTGGCAATCACATCATTCTTAGAGAAGATCCAGCTTGCCCGCATGTGAACTTCTCCCTGACGATGTTTGGCAATGAGCAGCAGGCAAGCCACGTTTGCAGCCAGAGCCAATAGCCCAATGCCCACCATCCAAGTCGGCTCAGGGTCGCTGCCAAGGACAAACCGCCGCACCACGTCTGCTAAAACTAACAGCGCCAATCCTATTTGAAACAGACCGCTTAAGCCAGCGGCTCTTTTTTTGGCTGCGGGCGATCGCCCCACAGTATACAGAGCAATACTGTAGACGGTAGCATCAGCAAACATATCGAGGGAGTCTGCCACCAAAGCGGTTGAACCTGCCAGCAGCCCCGTCACAAGCTCCAGCACAAACATCAAGGCATTAATCGCCAGCAGCCAGCCCAGCGTTTTGCGCTGCGCCGCATTCGCCGCCTTAACATCACCACATCCGCAATCAGACATAGCGCTCCTTTGAATGTAAAGTGGTCGGCTCTGAAAACAGGTTACTGAAACCTCAGCAGTGAATCTAGATTCAAATTCATTAGCGCTAGAGCCTTAAGTATGATAAACGGAAAATCCATTCTAGAAGCACCGTTCGACACTGTAGACAGTTAATCACGCTCAGCAATTGATGGATGCCCGATGGAGTGATGGAATAGGCGGCTGAGATGAATTCCTTGGCAGGTTCGGTAGCGCTGTGGAGGTGAGCAACAAAGCCGTAGAGTTTTTGGTTCGAGAAAGAGCTATTGACCGCCCATCCGGTGGAGTTTAGGGCGATTAGCTGATCGACCGAAGCGGCATCAATGCCAAGTTCTCGTTGCAGGATGGCGATCGCCGCCTGTTCTGGACTGGTTCCCGCGGGCACTCGTCCGCCTGGGAGATCTAACGTGACCGACCCAACGCCGGGACGATAGCTGGGAGACGGAAAGAGAATTTGTTCGTTCTGAATCGGCAGCACAATAACCGAATCTGCTTTCTCAACTCGCCAATACTCGAGTACGTTTCCGCGATGATCTTGAAGATGTTCGCCGATCACGGTCAGCCAGCGCGAATGCATCTCCAGAAACCGATCCTGCACCGTCCAAGCTTGTTCAACCCAGAATTGTTCCGCGTCAAAGGATGGAGTCATGACTGATTTAATGCTTGAGATTGGCGATCGCCCTAAAAATCAATAGCTCCCCCTATCGAATTACCTATCAAATTATCCAACGAATCATCCAGCGAATTACCCAACGAATTACCCAACTACCAGGCAACCCCCACTAAACCTTACCGCATCAAACTGCTTCAACCGGCTTCCCAAAGATTCTGTCGGTAAATTTCACATACCAGGCAGCCGCCTGCACTTGAATAATGTACGCCATTGAAATGATTAGCGCAATTTCGGAACCCTCCTTGCCAAAAGCCGTCATTGCGATCGCCAAGGCAATCGATAGGTTCCGCATGACAGTTCCATAAACTAGTGCGATCGCATCATCCCGATTAAAAAACAGCTTGCCCACGATCGTACTCAGCAGAAAGTTTCCACTATACACAATAGCCAACGGCAGGAGCAGGGACACCAGCATCCAAGGATTTGCCACAATTCCCTTCGCACGCAATGCCACCGCAACAAATACTACCCCCAATACGCCCAAGGTCGAGAAGGCAGGAAACTTCTGCTTCAGATTTTTATTGTACTTATTCTGTCCAACAGTTGCTATCAGGATGCGCTGAGTGATGATGCCCAAACCCAAGGGCAAGAACACAATCACCAAGATTTGCTGGAACACGCTTGCCAAAGGAATCTCCACCACAGTTCCCATTAACCACTGGGCATAAAATGGAGTAATGATCGATCCAGCAATTAACCCGACAACGGTCATTTTGATTGCTGCACTAACATTTCCTTTCGCAAACCCTGTCCAGGAAATCGTCATGCCGCTGGTAGGCAGCAAAGCCGACAAGAGAAGTCCTAGCGCAATCAGCGGCTGATCATGGAAAAACCACTGTCCCACAAAGTAATCAAAAAAAGGAATCACTGCAAAGTTAATCAACTGAGTGACAATTTGCACCCTATAGTCACCACCCGAAAAAACCTCCTTCACCTGTAAGTTGATCATCATGGGATAAACCCAGAAGTGTTGAATTGAGACATAAAACTTTACATTTGACCCTATGAAGCTCCTATGAGTGTCTCAGGCAGCAGATCGT
>NZ_DVEA01000417.1:0-4411 GCF_015295965.1 Thermoleptolyngbya sp. M55_K2018_002 | reverse complement strand
GAGTTTAGAAGGCGTGCCGCCGAGTCCCACGCCGCCACCGCCGCCGCCGCCTGATCCGTCACCCACGCCAGAGCCACCGCCGGAAGTCGATATCCGCACCGAAACGCTGAATCTGTCGCCAGGAGAGTCGCGGGAGGTAGACAACCAGGTGCGGGCGAATCGGATGCGTCGCTATCTGGTGGATTTGCAGAGCGATCAGGGGTTAATCGTCGATATCATCCAGGGCAATGTGCAGGTCGAGATCCGCGACCCGAATGGGCGATCGCTCTCCAGTGCGTCGGGCGGCACACTGCAAATCGGGCCAGGGCTATCCCAGTCGGGCCGCTACCAGATTGATGTCAGCGCTAACCAAACTGTGAACTATGTGCTGCGGGCGACAGCGATTAACTAGCTAACCGATTAGTTAGAACCGATTAACTAGAACCATTAATCCTGATTTAGGCAGGCATGAGAGATAGTTTAGGGCTATTGGCGAAGGTCATGGGCGGTTCTGTCCTGGGGGCGATCGCCATCAAATACTTTCCACCGCTGGCACTTGTGCCTAACAAAGTTGGCGTAGTCTGGGCGATTGTGCTGACTCCGACAGTGGTGATGGCAGCACTGTTGGGCTGGCTCACTTGGCAGAGGCGGTCATCGGCCTAGGCGGGCAGGAACCGGGCAAACCTAGCAAATGAACCCTCCTAAAGCCAGGTCTTGAAGCGGCGGATATAGGCGGCTTTGACCCCGCGAGTGACCAGCCAGTAGCCCAGGAGAATGGCAACCAGCCAGAGGAAATAGCGGGCCGGCAGCGGCACCAGCCCAATACTCGCACCCACGGACGTAAAGGGGAGCAGCAGGGCGATCGCCATCACCAGCCCCGTCATCCCCAGCACGGGCAAGGCAGCCGTACTCTCCGTAAACGGAGCCTTAACCGTGCGAATTAGATGAATAATCAGGGTTTGGGACAGCAGCCCATAGACAAACCAGCCCGACTGAAACAGCGCCGCATCGGCGGGCACATTGAACCCCAGCGCTCCCCACAGTACCGCAAACGTTACATAGTCAAACATGGAACTGACAGGCCCGAGGCACAGCATGAACCGTCGCAAATCCCCCACAGACCAGCGCTGGGGCTGCGCCAGGTAGGACTCATCCACTCGGTCAAAGGGAATCGCCGTTTGGGACAGGTCGTACAGCAGGTTTTGCACCAGCAGTTGCAGCGGCTGCATGGGCAAGAAGGGCAACAGGGCGCTGGCCCCCATCACGCTCAGCACATTGCCAAAGTTGGAGCTGGTCGCCATCTTCAGATACTTGATGATATTGCCAAAGGTGCGGCGACCTTCCACAATGCCCTGCTCTAGCACCAGCAGGCTCTTTTCAAGCAAAATTACATCGGCCGACTCCTTGGCCACATCCACCGCCGACTCCACCGAAATGCCCACATCCGCCTCTCGCAAGGCAAGCGCATCGTTGACCCCATCGCCCAAATAGCCCACCGTATGTCCCTGCCGTTTGAGAACCTGCACAATTCGGGCTTTTTGCAGGGGCGACAGCTTGGCAAACAGCGTCGTGTTCTCGGCGACGGCGGCCAGTTCCTCGTCGCTCATCGGGTCAATCGCCGAACCGAGGCAGACTTGCTCGACGGGCAGCCCGACCTCCTGACAAATCGTGCGGGCGACATGCTCATTGTCCCCCGTCAACACCTTGACACGCACGTTGTACTGCTGCAGGGCGGCGATCGCCCCCTTTGCCGTCTCCTGCGGCGGATCGAGAAACGTCAGGTATCCCACCAGCCTTAGCCCCGCCTCATCTGTCGGGTCGTAGTGATCCTGCGGCGCATCCAGCCGCTTGCAGGCCACAGCCAGCACCCGAAACCCCTGCTGGCTAAACTGCTGGGCTGTTTGGAGGGTCTGCTGATGCAGCGCGTCGGTCAGGGGCGTTGGCTCTCCCTGGTGCTGAATGTGGCTGCATAGACCCAGCACCTCCTCTACAGCCCCTTTGCAGATTAGCCGCGGAAAACCCTCCTGTTCGACCACCACAGACAGCCGCCGCCGCGCAAAATCGAAGGGCACTTCCCCCAGCTTGCGATGGGTCAATGCACGCTGAGACAAGGCACTCGCGTCGGCTGCTTCCAAAATGGCATCGTCCAATCGGTTTTGAATGCCCGTTTGGTAATAACTGTTCAAATAGGCATCGGCTAGCGGATCGGGGCTGGGCTGCCCCAGTGGGGCGATCGCACTGTGAAACGATACCTGGTTTTGGGTGAGCGTGCCCGTCTTGTCGGTACACAGCAGGTCAACTGCGCCCAGGTTTTGCACCGCATCCAGCCGCTTGGCCAGCATCTGCTGTCGGGCCAGGGCACTGACCCCGCGCGTCAGGCCGATGCTGAGAATCAGGGGCAATAGCTCTGGCACCAGACCCACAGCGACCGCCACCCCGAAGATCAGAGAAGTCGTCCACTGCCCGCGAACCAGGCCGTTGAGCAAAACCGCACTGGGGGCCATGATGGCGATGAACCCGATCAGCAGCCAGGTGATGTGGTTGATGCCCGTGTCAAAGCTAGTGGGCGATCGCCGCCCGATCAGCGTTTTCGACAGCATTCCCAAATAAGTCTGCGCTCCAGTCGCTATGACCACGGCGCGAGCGCTGCCCCCCAACACTGTGGTTCCCATAAAGCAAAGGTTGGGCAGATCCCACCAGTCGCCGTCGGGCAATGGCACGGCGCGGACGGCGCTATATTTTTGCACCAGATCCGATTCCCCCGTGAGGATCGACTGGCCCACAAAGAAGTTATTGGCCTCCAGCAGCCGCACATCCGCAGGCACCATATCTCCCGGTGCTAGATGCACGACATCCCCCGGCACCAGCTTGCGAATGGGGACTTCCTGGCGACGCTCGGCTGGCAGCAAATCGTCGTAGCGGCTGACGGTGGCAGTGGTTTCGACCAGGGCCCGCAGCTTTTCGGCGGCGCGGCTAGAGCGATATTCCCGCGCAAACCGCAGCACCCCGCTGAGCAGTACGATCCCCAGGAGTAGCGCTGCACCGCGCAGATCGCGAGTGAACCAGGCGGCGATCGCCAGCACCAGCAGCAAATACACAAACGGGCTATTGAAGGCGCGGAATAACTGCTGATACCAAGCGGGGGTACGGTCGTGGGCAATTTCATTGGGCCCAAACTGGCGGCGACGCTGGCGAGCCTGTACAGCCGTTAGCCCGTAGGGATGCGTCTCAAGCTGGTTTAGCAGATGATGAGGATCGGTTTGAGCCGCGTTTACCGCAAGCGGCAGCAACGACCCACCAGACGCAGCAGGCATTGCACGACGGGACGCAACAGAAAACCAGGAGAGCATAGGGCAAACACCTCGCCAGAGGGCTGCTTTTCATGATGCCGTGCTGAGGCGATCGCCGACGTGTCCAGCCATACCCCGACCCATACAAGTCTGCTGCTACAAGCCTGCTACATCCCAACGCTGCAAAAGTCAATTCAAGCATCCCTGTCCTACCATAGGCTGAATAGCCTATGCAGGAGGATGCCCAATGGGTCTCAAAACGGCAATCGTGGAAACTGAGGCAATCATCCCCACGCCCAGTGGAGAGATGCCCGCCTTTCTCTATCGCCCCGCTGCGCCCGCTGCGTCGGCATCCAGTCCCGCCGTTCTCTTGCTGATGGAGGCCTTTGGGCTAACCCCCCACATTCGGGACGTAGCGGCTCGCATCGCCGCCGAGGGCTACATTGTCCTCACGCCAGACCTGTACTACCGCGAATTGCCCCACAACAAATTTGGCTATGAGGAGGTGGAACAGGCGATGGCGACCATGTATCGCATGGATTTTGGGCAGCCCGTCGAACAGGATCTAAAGGCGGCGATCGCCTTCCTCAAGGCACAACCCGACGTTTTACCCGACCGAATTGGCGTTACCGGGTTTTGCCTGGGCGGGGGGTTGACCTTTTTAACAGCGTGTCGATTTTCCAGCGACATCGCGGCAGCAGCTCCCTTTTACGGCATGGTGTTGGACGATTGGGTGGAGGCGATCCAGGACATCACCGTGCCCATTTATCTGTTTCATGGCGGCGCTGATCCGTTCATTCCGCCGGAGCGCGTGCAGCACATCGAGGCACGGTTCAGGGAATTGGGCAAAGCGTATCAGCTCAAAGTGTATCCCGATGCCGACCACGGATTTTTCTGCCACGAGCGATCGTCCTACAATGCCGCCGCTGCTGAGGATGCATGGCAAGCGCTAACGCAGTTTCTGCATCAACATCTCAGTCAACACCTCAACAGGGTTTCCTGATCCATGTCTCTTCCCACGCTCTTTGTCTCCCACGGCGCACCGGATTTACCGCTCTATGAAACTGCGCCTGCCGTTGAATTTCTCAAGCATCTAGGCGCTCAGTGGCCGCGACCCAGGGCTATCCTTGTCGTGTCGGCCC
>NZ_DVEA01000279.1:0-4421 GCF_015295965.1 Thermoleptolyngbya sp. M55_K2018_002 | reverse complement strand
CCTGCCGCCCCCGGTACGCCCCAGCAGCCGTGTGGTGCTAACGCCTTACAACTGTCGAGATGCCTACGCCTATTGGGAACTGACGGACGATCAGAAGGCTGACCTAAAGCGTCGGGGCGGTCGAGATCTAAAGCTGAAACTGCTGGACGTGACAGACATCGACCTGAATCGTCAGGAGCCGCACAGCGTCCAGATGTTTGACGTGGCAGAAACCGACCAGGATCGCCACCTGCCCATCGCCGTGGACGATCGCGATTATCTGGTGGAGGTGGGCTACACCACTGCCGACGGCACTTGGCTTCCGGCAGTGCGCTCTGAGCATGTGCGCGTGCCCGCTTGCCCGGTAGAGGCGGCTGATATTGCGCCAGTGGTAGAAACGCCCGAAACCCGTGAAGTCGTCCAGGCGGCTCGTGTCCCCGGCGCGGCGGTGCTAGGGGGTGCAGCAGCCGCAGGGGCAGCGCTGGTGGGGCTGGCAGGCAAGGACAAGACCGGCCGCATCGTGCTAACCCCCCGCGATTCCAAAACGGTCTACGCCTATTGGGAAGTGCCCGACGAGCAAAAGGCAGATCTGAAAGCGAAGGGAGGTCGCGACTTTAAGCTGAAGCTGTATGACGTGACCAACATTGACCTGGACAAACAATCGGCCCACGATGTCAAAACCTATGACGTGTCGGAGCTAGACCAGGATTATCATGTGCCCATTGCCACGCCCGATCGCGACTATCTGGCCGAGGTGGGCTACACCACTGCCGATGGCACCTGGCTCCCTGCTGCTCGGTCGGAGCATGTGCGCGTTCCTTCGGTGTTTGCCGATGGGGTTCCGGCGGCGGGTGCAGTGCTGGGGGGCGTGGCGGCAGGTGGTGCGGCGATCGCCGGTTTGACCCAGCCGACCTATACCTCCGTCGCCGACCTGAAGGTAGACAGCAAGGCAAACTGCCTCCTGCTGAGCGATCCCGACATCAGCCGCATTCAGAACGACATCGCGGTTAAGACTGACCTGGCCCCCGGCAAGTATGCCATCCGCATCACAGAAGGAGCCTTTGACTACAAAGCCGAAGCCGGTCATCCAGGCGAACCGTGGGTCATCCTGTGGATTTATAACGGCAAGGTGATCAACCAGAAGACGGGCGTTCCCGTCGGCGCAACTTGGTCTACGCTGAATGGCTACGACGACGTGCTGCACCTGGAAGTGCTGGAACCGGCCAAGCTAGATGCCTTCTTTGTGGATACCCACCTGGAGGACAACGAAGGCGTTGTCAAAGTGGTGGTGACCAAGGAATAGCGCGGGTTCGCATTTCATTCACCTGTTTTCAGCCTGTTTGTAGCCTGTTTTCAGAGCCAGATCAAGAGCGGCATGGGGCAGTCAAGCGTTTCCATGCCGCTCTGTTTTTGACTTCGTTGCTCTGAAATATGAGAAGAAATATCAGAAATATTAGGTCGATTCTCGATTTTGCGATTTTGGATTTGCAGTTTCGGATCACGGGTCAACCGTCTCCACAGCTTCCAGCACTGTCATCCACAGCGCCATTCACTTGCTCTCAGGAGGCTGTAATCCCCAGTCCAAAATCTAAAATCCCCCAAATCCCCACCCCTACACTCGCCCCGTCACCGATAGCCCACCCACCACCACTGACGGCGTGTAGCAAGAGCCATTCCATTCAGCATCACCGCCCAATTCAATCAGGTTTCGCAGCGCCGTATAGACATTCCCCGCAACCATCGTGTCTTTGACGCGGCCCACCACCTCACCGCGCCGCACTCGATAGCCCAGATCGACATTGATCGAAAATTCGCCCGAAATGCCTGCGCCGCCACCCAGCATTTGATCCACGATAATGCCGTCTTGCATAAGCGCCAGCAGGCTTTCCAGCGGCTTAAAGCCCGGTTCGACAATCAGGTTAAACAGGCCCGGCGTGGGATAGCTGCCCAAACCCGGACGAAAGCCGTTGCCCGTGGTGCCGCTGCTGAGGGCGCGGCCGATGGTGCGGTCGGTGTAGAACAACTGCAACGCGCCCTCTTTAACAAAGGTGATGGGCTGGGTCGGGCTGCCTTCATCGTCGAAGGGGCAGCTAAAGGGGCCGATGTCGGGATGCTGCGACAGGGTGAGGCGGGAATCCATCACGGGTTCCCCAAGGCGATCGCTCCAGGGCGAGGCCCGCTCAATTACCTGCTTGCCGTTCATGGCAGATTGCACCGTGCCCCACAGCATATCCGCCGCTTTGGAGGTAAACAGCACAGGCACTTTGCCCACGGGCGGCGCGGTGTTGCGTTGCGCCCAGTCGAGCCGCTGCACAATCTGCTGCGCCAGCGAAACCGGGTCGAGAATGCCGCGTTCGGTCTGGCCGTCGGCCACGCTGAGAAAATCTTCGCCGCGAATCCATTCCGCTGCCATGTAGCAACTGAGGGTGGTGTCGGTATAGCCGCAGTCCAGCCCGTTGGAGTTGATCAGCCGCGTGGTTTCCACATCGCACTCCCAGTCCGCCGTGCAGAGCGCTTCGGGATATTGTTCGCGCACCAGGGCGATCGCCTCTCGTCCCCATTCCACCAACTGTTCGACGGGTACGCCCACCCCCAAATCGGGGTAGTGCTTGGGATGGGCGGGAGCCAGTTCGATCGTCTCTGGCTCGCTGAGCTGACTGAGGGCGATCGCCCGTTCCACCAGCGCCCCTGGCTCCACCGGCCCATAGGCCACCGCCAGCCCCGGCCGCCCATCTCGCCATAGTCGCAGCGCAATTCCCTCGGCCTGCGAGGTTTCCAATTGCTTCAGCCGATTCGCCTCAAAAAACACCGGCCGCGACAGCGATTGCGACTCATAAACCTCCGCCGCCTCGGCCCCAGACCGCAGCGCCAATTCCAGCAGTTGCTCTGCCAGGGATAGGGATGAGGGCGGACGAGGAGCCATAGGCGGGGGTGGAGAGTGCTGATGGAGCGATTAAAGCGATCGGGGAGGAGAGTCTAGGAGATGGGGAGAGGAGATTTTCAGCCCTCCCTCAGCCCAGCACCAACTCCGCCAGCAGCCAGAATCCTTTAAATTCCTCTGCCTGCGGATCGGTTTGCACGGCGATGAAATGAATGCCGCCAGCTTTGGCTTTGGCCATTTCAAACTGGGCAGCTTCTTGCTGGAGGGCGGCCGTCGTCAGGGTTGCCAAAATCCAGGAATCGCTGCCACCCGTTTCCAAGAGCAGTTGGGGTGGCTTGGATTCAGAGAGATATTTCACGTAGGCGAGTTCCAGCCCTGACATCCAGGCAGCAAGGGGCAGGGCGCGGCTGGAAAACAGCAGCAGACCCGGAACAGGTGTGTCAGGGGCGAGTCCCGCCAGCGCCAGCGGAAACGATTCCCCAAAGTCGATCGCCCATTCGCTCAGGTCGTCAAAGGCCGCTGCCTCCAGCGTGACAAAGGCCCACTTTTCCCCAATCAAGGCATCCGGGAGGGGCTGGGGCGTAGGGTTGGGCAGCAGCACCGAGGGATTGCCGCCGGCCTGATAGTTGGGCATTTCTGGATAGACACTGGCCAGGCGCTCGTCGAGCCAACGGCTGAGGGCGAGGGTGCGGCGGCTGGCGTAGGCAGGAATGCCAGCCTCCTCGCAGGCTTTGGTAATCATGTTCGACATTTGCCGCCGAAAGAAGCGGATTTTGTCGGGCGGGGCGGGGGCCTGGGCGATCGCCGCTTCGACCGATTCCCGCAGCTTGACCGAGTTGACCTCGGTGTTGCTCAAAAAGGTGGAATAGCGAAATAGCCCGTCCACTGGCTGCTTCACGTCCAGAGGGCTTTCGCAGATCAAAACTTCCCACAGCTTTTTGCCCTTCTCGTCCAAAACTGGTCGAGAATAGAAATCTAGCTCCCAGATGGTTGGCATTCCCGGTCTTCTAACGTGCGTCTCTGCCCTGATCATACGGGACGGTGGATCATTAAAGGTTTTGGATTTGGGATTGGGAATTTCTGGGGTTTGGATTGGGAATTTCTGGGGTTTGGATTGAGAACCGTCGTGAAACAACGTCGTGAAACGATGAGGAAGAAAATGCTGGGGATCAGGCGACTGCTGGGGTGGATGCTGGCATTTGGGCTGGGGTTGGGTTTTGGGGCGCTAGCGCCAGCTTTGCAGAGCAGCAGCCTCGCCGCGCCCGTGTTTTGTCGGGTGGTAGACGGGCATTCGGTGTGCGTGCTGAGCCTCCAGCGCAGCGCCAAAAACTTTTGGGAATATCGGGCGGCGGTGAGCGTAGACGGTGTGGTGCGTCCGATGGAGGTGTATGACTGTCGCGATCGCCTCCGGCACAAGGCAGACGGCACGACGGTTTCTTTTTCCAGAGACCTCGCAGGGGCGATCGTTTGTCGCCTTTACAAACGCTGATGCGAACGCTAAGAGGGTGTTTTTGAAAAGGTATCGCCTGTAATGTTAAGCACTCAGAGATCCCCCCTAGCC
>NZ_DVEA01000341.1:0-4448 GCF_015295965.1 Thermoleptolyngbya sp. M55_K2018_002 | reverse complement strand
GCCCGCACCAGGCAGTTCACAATCGTCGCCGAGTCGTCGGTAGTGGGAAACATGCGCCCGTCGGCTTCCGTTTTCAGCATCACGCCGCGCCGCTGAAACCAAGCCACCGTGTCTCGCGGTTGAAACCGGGTAAAGGCTCCCCGCAGCGCCTTGCCCCCTCGCGGATAGTGCTGCACCAGCGCCGCCGGGTCAAAGCAGGCGTGGGTGACGTTGCATCGCCCGCCGCCAGAAATGCGGACTTTGCCCAGGGGTTCCCGCGCTGCCTCCAGCAGCATCACGCGGGCCGACGGACAGGCTTCCGCAGCGGCGATCGCCCCAAAGAAGCCCGCAGCGCCGCCGCCAATGACCAGAATCGTAGGAGATGTAGAAGAAATAACCGAGCCAGCCCAGAGAGGACGAAAATTAGTGTATCGCTAGGCGCTAAAGATGGGGTATGGACTTAGCCGCCTGGCTCAGAACTGGGGTCTGCTGGACGCGAGGTACGGAGCCAGTCGCGGAGTTCCTGGATTAGCTGATTTTTGGACTGTTTGCCGCGTTCTACCCAGCCGTTGATCTGTTCGACCGAGAGCATCGGAAACGTGAAGCTGCGATCGCCCGCTACATACGCTCCATCCTGCAATTTCAGCAGCGTTAAACCGTTGCGGTCGTAGCGCCAGATTTCAGGCACGCCCATTGCTTGGTAAATGATCAGGCGCGACTGCGACGAACGGGTGATATCGACCTCGACCACCAAATCGGGTGGAAACCCAGGCGGCGCATCGTCTTCTGGATTTACCCGGTGCGCGTTTTGAATATAAAAACATGAGTCTGGCTCGACCCCCTGCTGGGTTGCTTCTAAGTCAAACGGGGTCGAGCCAAACGACAAGATACTTAGCCCCAGTTCCTCCGTCAGCGCCGTAATGATTCGCTCTAGCAGTCGGTTCACTAGCTCATGCAGCTTAGAAGGCATCTTGATTTCGAGCGTGCCGTGATGGTAAGCAAGACGGACGGCGCAATGATCCCCCAGATCGGCGAGCAACGCCTGATAGGTCTGCCAAGTAATCGGGCGCAACGACACAAACGGCGATGCTGAGCCGTCCTGCGGCGATGGAATGTTGCTGGGTGAAGTGATTGCAACCATTGGGGAAGCGTTTGCCAATCGAGAAGGGCGGTTTCTGGAGATAGACCCTGGCTCTATCTTAAGTGACTTATGATCGAAGACACTTGGAAGACACTTTGATCGAAGACATTTGGGCACTGCGACCCGTGGAGGCGATCGCCATGACGTTTACCCAAAAGCTAACCTTTGCCGACTATCTGGCGCTGGAGGACTCTGGGCGCGAAGAAAAGCTAGAACTGATTAACGGAGAACTCATCGCCTTGCCACCAGAAGCCTGGTCGAACAACGACATTGCCATGTTTATGTTTTTGCAACTGGTGGCGATTGGGGTTCCGTTTCAGCGCGTAAAGGTGCATAGCTGCGAACTGCAAACGCCTGTTTTAGAGGCGGGCGATGCGGCGAATCGCTATCCTGACCTAGTTGTAGTGGAGCCAGTGCATCGCGCTCATCCTGACCAGCGCATGACGATTACGCTGGAGATGCCGCCGCCGCTGTGGGTGATGGAGGTGGTCAGGCCAGGCAAAACGAACCGCGATCGCGATTACATTCGCAAGCGGGCACAATACGCAGCGGTGGGCATTCCCGAATACGTGATTGTTGACCCAGAGGAACAGGCGGTGCTGGTGCTGCGGCTAGAGTATGGGGAACAAGAGCAGGGGGAATATATCGAAGCGGGACGCTACACGGGCGATCGCCCCCTCCAGTCGCCTACGTTCCCAGCACTGAACCTGACCGCAGCCCAGATCCTCAGCGCGGGACAGTAGCTCTGCCGCTCCTTATTTGCCTTTAGCCCAGCGTTACAAAAAGTCGAAGTAATCCAGTCCTTCCAGAATACCCGCAGCGCAGTGACCATCTGCCAGATAGCGGTGCGGCGCGAGGTTTTCCTGATGCCACTGGCGCAATTCGGGCATGGCATTGCCGACAATAATGCCGCGCTCTTCGCCCATCATGAACATTGACAGGTCGTTGCCCGAATCGCCACAGGCCACAGTGCGCTCTGGCTCAAAGCCCCACTGCTGCCGCAAAAACACCATCGCTAGCCCTTTGTTGGCGCTTTGGGGCAAGATATCGAGGTGGCGGCCGCCGCTGTAGACCAGGTTGATCTGCAAGCCCTGGGACTGGAGGGCGGCTTCTAGCTCAGGCAGCAAATCAGGGGCGATCGCCGCATCCAGAAAATAGCTCGCCTTAAACTCGTTTTGCTCCTCTGCGGGCTGAAGCTCTAAATCTGCAAAATGGGCAATGGTGGACAGAACGCGATCGCGCGACCAGCCATCGCTCAGCTTTTCCCACCAGAGGGAATCGGGGCTGCCGTCGGGATAGGTTATAGCCGTGCCGACACCTGTGACCACGGCATCAGGGGGCAGCAGGGGCTTTTCCGACAGGAGTTGCTGATATAGCGAGGGCGATCGCCCCGTCGAGTAGACAATCTTGGTGTCGTGGGTGCGGCGATGCCAATCGAGCGCCTCGTTGAGCTGCGCCATTGCTTCATCATCGCCTACCAGCGTATGATCCAGGTCGGTAATGAATAAAAACTGCGTCACGGCTCCTCTATCCCCCGGGATTGACCGCTCCTACCATAGCTCGAAGCGGGAATACTATTAAGATAAGCGGCGCACATCGCTCTCCTCCTCATCCTTTTAGCAGAAAAAACCGTGTAAAAGCCAAGTCAAACCCCAGAAGCCCTGCCCTAGCCACTCCTAGATGCTGGGCTAGTAAATGCTGGGCTAGCAAAAACCAGTTTGCTCGATCAGTCCGCAGCGAGACCCTAATGCAGCAAAGAGACGTTTCTCACGAGTCCAATCGGGCCCCCTCTGTTTCAGAATTTACGTTCGCCAAGCCAGAGCTAATCCCAGAACAGTCTGCTGACGGGTTGGATCAAGCACCACAGGTGATTGGGCAGGGTTCGGAGATTAGGCACGGATTGCAGCCTATTCAGGATTTTTGGCGATCGCTCCAGACGGGTAGCTTGGTAAACGCCGTACTGCGCTATTTCGATCGCCATTGGTATCCCCAGCTTTCGATTGCCGACCGGGTTGACAAGTTAGACACAGCATCTTCGCCTGCCCCTGCTGATTTGCAAGCGGATTTGCCAACGGAGGCTGATCCGGTATCCCACCAGATGGCCCAGGCGGCCGATTCGAGTCCGCCCAAAGCCTCCAACGGGTTCCGCGCTAAAGTGGTGCAGACCTTTGGGCGGTCGCCCCGCTTGCAGACCAATGCTCCTGTGCCCCTGTGCTGGGCCGCGACGACGCTGCGGCAGCCCTACGCGAATCTAGGCGATGCGCTCAGCCCTGTGATCGTCAGTGCGCTATCGGGTTTGCCGATTGTGCATCAGCGGTTCGACTCGGCTTCCGAGCGCCTGGCCAGCGTGGGCACGATTGGGCACGGGCTAAAGAACGGCTCTGTTCACCTCTGGGGCACAGGCATCGACGGCAAGCGGCATCCCTACCACCGCCACCTGACGTATTATGAGCGGCCGGAGAATACAGAATTCACGATTCACGCGCTGCGCGGCCCCTTTAGCGCCAGAGTGTTTGAAAAGCAGGGCATTCCTGTGACCGATGCCTATGGCGACCCGGTGATGCTGCTGCCCAAGATCATGTCTCCTGCCACGGAAAAGACCCACGAACTGGGCATCGTGGTGCATATTTCCGAACTGAGCGAGCTGAAAGATGGGGCCGCCGTGCGAAACGAACTGGGGCGCTACTACATCCCCGAAGATCTGCGCGATTCGGTGAAAATCATCACCACGCTCACCGATGCCAACCTGACTGCGCTGGAAGACCGAGTGCGCGAGATGACCGCCTGCAAGCGAATCCTCAGCACCAGCCTGCATGGATTGGTGATTGCTGAAACCTACGGCATCCCCTGCGCCTACTTTCGCCCGTTTGGGCGGGGCCCGCTCCAGGTGGATTTGATGGACGAGCAGGTGTTTCTCGACCATCGCGTGCGCGACTATTACGCAGGCATGGGGCTAAAGACGCTGCACATCTTTTGTCGCGAGCGGAAGCGCCCAACCAACTGGGAGCGGGCGATCGCCGCTATTGACCGCATCTGGCAGCCCGTCGAGTGGTCGCCCCAGCGCTTGCTGGAGGCCTTTCCCCTGCCGCTGGCGGTGAATCCAATGGAGGTCGAAACGTTTGGCGATCGCGCTTTGCTAGAGCGCATCCGATTGTAAAAACGCGAATAAAAAAACGCGAATTAAAAACACTATAAAAATGCGAAGAAAGCGGGCACTGCCCGCCTTATTGTTTTCTTAGAGATGCTCTCTTAGAGCTGCTTTCTTAGAGGGTGTTTGAAAAGGTATTGCCTGTAATGTTAAGCACTCAGAGATCCCCCCTAGCCCCCC
>NZ_DVEA01000298.1:0-4479 GCF_015295965.1 Thermoleptolyngbya sp. M55_K2018_002 | reverse complement strand
CATGGGCACAGCGCGAACGTCCGAGCGACCCAGCACCTCATCGGCGATCGCATAGCCAATGCCATCGTTGCCCAACTGCCGCACTAGCTCATCGGTGGTGTCTGGATTTAGCCGCACCACGCTGCCGCCACTGCCAAAGGGACGACTGCGATATTTGTCATAGGTGGCGATCGCCCGCCGCAGGTCACTGCCTTCGGGCCGGTCGATGGGGCGAATCGCTCCTGGCGCACCGCCAAAGGCAGACCAATCCGTCACATCGCCCCAGTAAATCTGGGAGACGGCTTCATCGCTGAGGCTGCCGTTAAACGGATTGTTGCTGCCGACGATAAAGGCAATTTTGCGCCGTCCCGCAGGCACCGCCACCAGCCCTCGCGCTTTTTCGGCATCCGTCAGCGGACGGGCGATCGCCGCCAAGTCTACCCGGCCCGCATCCACCGCCTGCAACGCATCTTCGGCCCCGTCGGCAGAAAGGTTGACCTGAGTACCTGCATAGCGCGATTCAAACTGCTGTTTGAACGCCTGGTTAATTGCGCTGAGGCTGGGGGAGCCGTTGATATTGATACGAGTGCCGCTGGGAACGCTGGCAGGCAGCGCAAATCCGGTCGTGCCGCTTTGAGCCAGGGCCGGCGCTAGTCCAATTGTCTTCCAGGCAGCAGTTCCCTCGATGGACGGTGCGATCGCGGCCGACAGCAGAAACACCAGCGTCGCGGCGGAGGTTCCCCGATGTTTAATCCTACTCATAGCGAAACTCTCAGATGAAACGGTCTTGTTTAGCGTTTTGATAAACCAAGCGGACGCTCTATACGAGTTTGTCTATCGCCTGCTCTCTAGCGCTTACATCCTATGTCACTTGCGCCAAAAATGAACCAGATTACGCAAGATTCTTGGCGCTTGTCAGCCGACAGCGCTTCAGGAAATGCCCAATCAGATACAGCGATCCGCACAACACGACCAAGGGTGCGCCATCTCCCGATTGTGTGGCAACAGGGGCAGACTCTTCAGAGGCACTAAAGGCCGCCTCCAGTGCTAGCCATACGTCCGAATGCTGCTGCGATCGCGCCAGTTGCGGCTGTGCCTCGGTGGCCAGCGCGGCCAGCTTTTTCAGGTCAACGGGAGAATGCTCTGGAACAGGGACAAGATGGAGGCGATCGCCCGGCCGCAGCAGCGCCCGAAATACGTCCGCGTGATCCTTCGTGCCGATCATGCCGATGACCCAGGTGATGGGGGACGAGGGGCGGTCGCGCCAGCGTTGCGGAGCAATCTCGCCCCGCTCGATTTGCTGCTCGACTTGCTGATCGACATACTGCCGGAGGGCGATCGCGCCAGCCGGATTATGTGCCCCGTCGATCAGCAACCGATGCCCTTGCCAGTCTATCCACTGCATCCGGCCGCGCCACTGCGCCCTGGCCATGCCTGCCATAATGTCTGCATCCGAAATGGCCCAACCCCGCAGCCGCAGCAGATGCAAGGCAGCCAGGGCAACAGCGGAGTTGGTGAGCTGGTGTGCGCCGGGGAGGGGCAGCGGGTAGGAGATGACGGCGTTGGGGCGTGGGGCGTTATCTACCTCGTTGCCTATCTCGTTGCCTAACCCGCCATCCCACTGCCACTCGGCCCAGCCATTGCCCAGATCGACCGCAGGCTGCACCCAGATCGCAGGACACTGGAGCGCTTGCAGGCGAGCTTGCAGAACGGCGGTAGCTTCTGGCGGCTGGGGGGCGATCGCCGCTGGGCATTGGGGTTTCAGGATTCCAGCCTTTTCGCGGGTGATGTCCGCCAGGGTGGGGCCGAGGCGCTGCCAGTGTTCGCGGCTGAGGGAGGTAATGATGCTGACGAGGGGGCGATCGCAGACATTGGTGGCATCCAGCCGCCCGCCCAGCCCCACTTCCATCACCGCTACATCGACCTGCTGTCGCGCAAAGTATAGCCATGCCGCAGCAGTGACCACTTCAAACTGGGTGGGCGACGGGTAGTTGGGATCAATCGCGGCCACGACTTCTTCCAAAAGCGAGTGCAGCGCGTTCACCGAGATATCCTCGCCGTTGAGCCAGATCCGTTCGCACCAGTGTTCCAAATGGGGGGATGTATAGCGTCCCACTCGATAGCCCGCCTGCATCAGCACGGCAGACAAATAGGCACATACAGATCCTTTCCCATTGCTGCCTGCGACGTGCAGCACGGGCACTTGTCGCTGGGGATTTCCCAGCGCCGCCAGCAGCCGCGAAATTCGCTCTAGCCCCAGTTCCACGCCAAAATGGGTAAAGCGATTCAGCAGCGCATCCACCGGATCGAGGACGGGTGAGTCGCCAGGGAGCGTGAGGTCAGGGTCGAGAACCATTCATCGAAGCATTGATACAGAGCGAAGGTATAGATCGAATCGAATCGAATTGATCGGGAAATCAGGCGAAAACGTAATCATCGGGCTGATATTCAGCCGTGGGCGTGAGCCGCCAGGTGGTGTCGCCTGTGAGTTCCAGCACGTAGTCGTGATATTTCAGCAGGCTGGGGCGATGGCCAACGCTGATGTAGGTGGTGTCTTTTTGGCGGAGTTGGTCGTAGAGGCGGCGCTCGTTTGCCAAATCCAGAGCGCTGGTAGCCTCGTCCAGAATGGCGTAGCGCGGCCGGGTCAGCAGCAGGCGGGCAAAGGCGAGGCGCTGCTGTTCGCCCAAAGACAGCACGTTGGCCCAATCTAGCTCCACATCAAAGCCGCCGACCCGCTCCGGCAAATCCGCCAGATTCACCTGTTCTAGGGCGTAGCGCAACTGCCCCTCGTCAATGAGTGCGTCGGGATGGGGATAGAGCAACTGGTCGCGCAGCGTGCCCAGCACCATGTAGGGTCGCTGGGGCAAAAACAGCATCTCGTCTAGGTCGGGGCGAACAATGCGACCCGTGCCCTGATTCCACAATCCGGCGATCGCCCGCAAAATGGAACTCTTGCCCGCGCCGCTGTGGCCCACGATCACCAGCCCCTGGCCCGGCTCCAGCTTGACGGACAAATCGCGGACTAGGAGGCGCTGATTTTTGGGGGTCACCAGCGTCACATGCTCCAGCGAGATTTGAGAATCTTCCACAGTATCAATGGCGGTTTCGCCTGCTTCCAGGGGCTTGTCTACCTTGTCTTGGAGGGACTCGGTAAAGGTTTCCAAACGGTTGACACCAGCCGCAAATTCGCTGAGCTGGTTGATTTGCAAAACGACCAAGGCAAAGGCTTCAAAGATTTGGGAAAAGGCGAAGTTGGCCTGGCTGATGTCGCCAAATCGAATCTGGTCTTGAAACAGCATCGGAGCCAGAATCGCAGACGGCAGAATGAAGGTGAGATATCGGTAGGGCGTGCGAAAAAAGCCCATCGTTCGCTGCCAGCCAATCAGGAAATGGTAGTTCCGCAGCACCTCTACAAACCGTCGCTGGAGTTGCCCTGCCTCCTGCGCTTCGCCCTGATAGAAGGCGATCGATTCGGCATTGTCGCGCACATGCACCAGCCCGTAGCGAAAATCGGCTTCCTTTTTGAGCTGGTTGAAATTGAGCGAAATCAGCCGTCGCCCCAGCAGCGCCACAACGACCGTTCCCACTAGGGCGTAAAAAATCAGAAATACGGTCAAACCAACAGACTTGGACAGCAAGATGCCCGTGAAGGAAATCACGTCGATGATCGACCCCAGAAAGATCAGCAGGAAGTTGAGGCTGTAGCTAGTGAAGGAATTGATGTCTTGCGAGATCCGCTGGTCGGGGTTGTCGATTAGGTCGTCTGAGTTGAGGTCGTAATAGGCGCGATTGCTGAAGTATTGTCCCAAAAAGCTGTTGGTCATCCATTCGCGCCAGCGCAGCCCCAGCAGGTCTTGCACATAGCGGTAGAACACCACAAAGGGAGTGGCGATCGCAAACACGCCCGCATACACGATGAAAAATCGCCAGAACGTCGGCGCGTCTTTTTCCGCCAGCGCCGTGGTAAAGAAATTGCCTACAAAGCTGATCACCACGTTCATGCCGCTGACACACAGCAGCAGCAGCAGCAGGGCCGCCAAAAACGTCCACTGCTGCCAGCGCGGTAGCACCTTGTCTCGTGCAAAAAAGAACGCGATCCAGGGCACAATCAGCCCCGCAGTTAGCACAAACACCATCGGCGGGCTGAACAGCGTGTTTGCCAAAGACACCATGCCGCCTGCGGTTTCTGCCATGAATTCGGGAAAGCCCCGTGCGATCGCAAGTGTGATCAGGCCCACCACCGTCGCCAATAGCGCAAACAGAAACACAATCAATAGCCCCAGCAGCACAAAAAACTGCCAGCCGCCGCGCCCGGTGGGAAACCAGTAGGGCTGGGCGATCGCCACGAAGCGATTCCACAGCCGCCAGTCAAAACGATTGAGACGATTCAGGGATGGATTTGGGGTGTCAGCGGTCATGGATTGTGTTGCGAGTTGGATTCAGAGAGCGCTTACAGGCTGCATCGCACTGCGTTTCAGCAGGCTGCATCTTATTGCTGCA
>NZ_DVEA01000186.1:0-4556 GCF_015295965.1 Thermoleptolyngbya sp. M55_K2018_002 | reverse complement strand
CCCGCCGATGCGAATGGCAGTAGGAATCACATCATTGGTCGATTGCCCATAATTGACGTGATCATTCGGGCTGACGCGGCTGTAATTGCCCTTTTCATCACCCAAAATTTCCAGCGCCCGATTGGCCAACACTTCGTTCACGTTCATGTGGTGCGACGTGCCTGCGCCCGCCTGATACACATCCACCACAAACTGATCTCGCAGGCTGCCGGCCAGAATCTCGTCTGCTGCCTGCACAATCGCCCGACTGAGGTCTTCAGAAATGCAGCCCAGTTCTCCATTGGCGATCGCCGTTGCTTTTTTAATCAGCAGGCAAGCATCGACATAGGTTGGCAATGGCTTTAGCCCGCTGATGGGGAAATTTTCGACCGCCCGCAGGGTTTGAATGCCGTAATACACGTTGTTGGGAATCTGCTTTTCTCCCATCGAGTCGCGCTCTATCCGAAAATCCGCCATATCACCCGTCGTTTCACGTAATTTCCCGCTATGAAACCCTATTCAACCTGGGCATACTAGCTTTCAGAAGGGTGCATGGCGAGATTGGAACTTCATCATTATGAATGAAACGCTCCGGGAAACTAAACGCCCATCTCACGGGATGTTGATAAATGGCTAATTCTGCATTCTCGATTACCTTAGAGAAAGTAGGGTTTTTGCTTTTTCATTCGCTTCTCTGCCAGGTGGCGCGATGACTGAGTGGTGCTATGAGTCAGACAAAAGAGAGTCAGACAAAAGATCAGATTGATTACATTCAAGACCGAGTGCAAGACCCAGAGATTCCAGATCCGGCTCAAGAGCATACACAAGATTTAAACACCTGGCTCGACCAGGGCATGGCACTCTACGGGGTTGGCCGGTATGAGGGTGCAGTAGCTCGATTTGACCGTTTATTGCAACAGCAGCCCGACCATCCCGAAGCCTGGATGAAGCGGGGCTTTGCGCTGCACGCGCTGGAGTATGACGAAGAGGCGATCGCCAGTTTTGAGCGGGCCCTGAAGCTCAAGCCCAAAAACGCGCTGGCCTGGCACGGCAAAGGCATTGCGCTGGCCCGGCTGGAGCGCTACGAAGAGGCGATCGCCAGTTTTGACAAAGCGGTGAAGTTTGACCCCGCCGATGCCAAGGCCTGGTATAACCGGGGCTACGCCCAAAATCGGCTGTATCGCTATCGAGAGGCGATCGCCAGTTTTGACAAAGTGGTAGAACTGCGCCCCAACAACTACCGCGCCTGGTATAACCGGGGTCTGGCCCTGGGGGCGCTGCGCCGCTACGAGGAAGCACTGACCAGCCTGGAGACGGCGGTGACCATTAAGCCCACCTGCCATTATGCCTGGAGCTATCGCGGCATTGTCTTGGTCAAGCTGGAGCGGTTTGAAGAGGCGATCGCCAGTTTCGACCAATCGCTGCAATGCAAAGACGACAATCCCGAAGCCTGGTATGGCAAAGCCTGCGCCCGCAGCCTCCAGGGCGATCTGGAGCGCACCCTGAGAAATCTGCATCGGGCCGTGGTTCTCAGCCCCAATCTCTACCGCGTGATGGCGCAGACGGATACCAGCTTTGACAACGTGCGCCATAGTCCGGAGTTTCAGGCACTCCTGGGCGATTGAGGCGGGACAAGCGGGAAAAACCGAGGAAACCGAGATCAGGTCGTTTGGAACTGATCTTGGGAACTGATCTTGGGAACTGATCATCGAGATTTTATCCACAGGTATTGGACGCGATCTGCGGCGGCTCCTCTCAGTCGATATTATGTCGATATGATAGGGACACGTTGTTGCGTCGCCCCGACGCTGCAATGGTTTCAGGGTTGTCGCTCTGGCCTGGCTTATGCGCGTCCGCATTGGTACGTTTAATGCTGAAAACCTGTTTGCCCGGTTTCAGTTTAAGGAAGACCTGCCCTACGAAGAGCTTCCCGAAAAGTGGACTGCCAGCGTGACGCAGTGCATTCCATTTTCGGAAGGGAAAGATCGGATCACGGCGGAAGCAATCGGGGCGCTGCGGGCAGATATTCTCGGACTGCAAGAAGTCGAGAGTATGGACACGCTGAAGCAGTTTGTGCGCCAGTTTCGTTCGCTGATGCCCGACTATCCCTACAAGCTGGTCATCGACGGCAACGATCGCCGATTGATCGACGTGGGATTGCTCAGCCGCTTTCCCTTTCGCCACATCCGCACGCACCAGTTCGATCGCGCTCCCAGCGGCCACCTGATCTTTTCCCGCGACTGCCTAGAGGTAGACCTCGAACTGCCCGACGGCAAGCCGCTGACGGTGTTTGTTAACCATTTCAAATCTATGCATGAGGGGCGCGAGGAAACCATGCATATCCGCAAGATCCAGACCCAGCGCGTTGTGCAGATTTTGCATGAGCGGTTTGGAGCCGATCCGGGCGCGGCAACCTGGGTAATTTTGGGCGATTTCAACGACTATCTGCCGTCGCTGGGGCTGGAGCCGCTGCTCAGCCAGCCCTGGCTGGAGAACGTGATCGAACGGCTGCGTCCTGATCAGCGCTGGACGCATTTCTTTTCGCGGGGCGAGGAATATCACCAGTTGGATTACATCCTGCTGTCGCGATCGCTCGCCGAAGCCAACCCCAACGCGCTTCCCTACATCGAGCGGCGCGGTTTGCCCAAACGAGCCGAACGCACCGCAGTCCAGCGGTTCAACGGCGTGGGCAGCAGCTATCCCAAAGCGTCTGACCATTGCCCGGTGGTGATTGAGCTAGAAATCTAGAGATTTTGGCCTTTGGATTGGTGAGGACTGATAGACTTTCTGCCCAAAATCCAAAATCTAAAATCACCCCTGACTCAGCAGACAAGCAGCAATGCGATCGCTCGCACCGGGTAGTCCCATACGGCGGCGACCGTTTTCGGCAATGATTTGCAGGCGATCGGGGTCTTTCAGCAGCGATCGCACGACTTCGGCTGCCTGGTCGGGCTGTTCGACCAGGATCACCGACGGCCCCAGCAGGCGCGTTTGGGCTTCGGCGAAGGCATAGGTAAACTGCGGCCCTTCGCCCGGAAAGATCAGCGCGGGCTTGCCCAATCCCACCACCTGTTCCGTAGCCGTGCCCGCCATCGCCATCGCCACGTCGCCCCGGTTGACGCAGCCGTTAAAGGCCGTGGTCAGCAGCAGCGTCGCCTGGTCTTGGCGATAGGCCAGGGGCGGCACGGGGGCAGGATTGGTCAACTGCCAGCCGCGAGCCTGCAACGCTTGGTGCAGCACGGCTAAATCGAGATAGGGGGCGATCGCCGCCAACAAGGTCACGGGGCGATCGAGTCCCGTCACCAGCGATTGCGCCGCATCCAGCAGTGTTTCCCAATTTCGATAGGCTTCGGGCACCCGCGACCCCGGCAGCAGCGTGGCCACCAGCGCCTCGTCGGGAATCGCAAAGTCAATCCCCATCGGTTCCAGATCATCCATCATCGGGTTGCCCAGGTCATACACGGGTAGATTCCAGCGGCTTAGCACTTCGCTGGTGAGGCTGTCGCGAGGAAACACCGCCCGACAGCGCCGCCGCCCCATCAGCCAGCGCTCCCAAGGCAAATAGACCGATCCTGACCAGCTTTCTAGCTGCTCAAACCAGGAGGCGCGGGGCAAGAGTCCGGCTTCATCGCGCAAGTAATATTCCGATTTGGCCGTGCCCACAAAGGCGTAGGGCGCTCCGCTCCACCAGGCAAACAGCAGCGGCACCAAGTCGCCCACGGCCAAAATCAGGTCGCCCTGCTTGGCCCACTCGCGCACCACGCGAAGCTGGCTGAGGGTGAGTTGCAGCAGCCCGCCGCGCAGGTCTTTGGCAAACTGCCGACCGTCCATATAGACAAAGCCACCGGAGGGAAGCTGTTTGACTGGGCCAAGCACCGGGATGCCGCTCTGGGAATAGGCATGACCTTCGCCCACCAGCGGCAACGCCACGATATCTGCCACACGGCCCTCTAGGTCTGCCCGATGCCGCAGGGCCCGGAGAATGCGGAGGGCGATCGCATCTTCTCCGTGACCATTGCTCAGACATAGTAGCTTCATGCCAAACCATCACTACGCGGTTGAACCTCAAGGATAAGGGATCGCCGCAAAATTGGGTAAGCCGGGTCAGCGCCGCTATTTTCAAGGCTTTGAGAGGTTAATCCAAGACGCTATAGCGCCGTGCCGTTAAACACTTTCTGCGCGGGCCCGGTCATGTAGAGGTGCTGATCGGCCTCTGACCACTCGATCAGCAGCGGCCCGCCCGGAAGCTCCACCGTCGCACGGCGATCGCTCTTGCCGTTTAGCACCGCCGCCACCAGCGACGCACAGGCCCCCGTGCCGCAGGCCAGCGTAATACCCGCGCCCCGCTCCCACACGCGCATCTTCAGATAGTCCGGGCGCACCACCTGAATGAACTCAGCATTAATCCGCTTGGGGAAAGCGGGATGATGCTCAAACTGGGGCCCAATCGCCGCCAGCGGAATCGTCGCCACATCCTCTACAAACGTGATGCAGTGGGGATTGCCCATGCTGACGCAGGTGACCTGCCAGGTTTGCCCAGCCACCTCCAGCGGCAGGTTCACGACTTTTTCCTCCGG
>NZ_DVEA01000211.1:0-4559 GCF_015295965.1 Thermoleptolyngbya sp. M55_K2018_002 | reverse complement strand
TTGCGCCACCGATTGCGTTTCTGGGGAAACCGTGGACTGCGCCCCTGACCGATCCGCTCGTGGTTCTGCCTCTGGCAGCGTGTCGAGCTGATTCAGCGTGGCTTCGATCCGTTGCAGTCCAGATTTCATGATGGGCGGGGGAAAGCGGCTGTCGCCATTCTATCGAGGAATTTTGGCAACGGAATATGCTAAAAAGATTCTTCGCAACGTTTGCACCCTTTTTCTCGCGTTTTTCCCGTCCTCTCACCGCAGAGAATATGCCCATTACGCTGATCACGGGCCCTTCTCGCTCCGGCAAGAGCGAATGGGCAGAGCATTTAGCGCGATCGCGCTCCGGTTCCGTGATTTACATTGCCACTGCCCAGCGCCGTGCGGACGATGCCGAGTGGCAGGCCCGCATCAATCAGCATCAGCAGCGTCGCCCCGCCGACTGGACGTGCCTTGAGGAACCCGTGGATCTGGCTGCCCTGCTGGTGACTGCCGCCGCTGGCGAGTGCTGGCTGGTGGATGCCCTGGGAACCTGGCTGGCCAATGTGCTGGAGCAAGACGAAGACACCTGGCAGAGTACGGTTGCCACGCTGCTGGCTGTGCTGCGATCCAGCCCTGCGGAGCTGATCTTGGTGGCGGAAGAGACGGGCTGGGGCGTGGTGCCGGCCTATCCGCTGGGGCGCATCTTCCGCGATCGCCTTGGTTCTCTAACCCGCCGCATCGGGGCGATCGCCCAGTCGGTCTATCTAGTCACGGGCGGCTACGCGCTGGATCTGGCGCAGCTTGGGGTGCGGCTGCCGGAGCCTGATGGGGCAACCGAGTGATTGTTAGAGTAATTGTTAGTAGGATCATCCCTAAAACCTTAAGAAACGCTTCGGTTTTACGAACCCTGTCGGCTGATGGATGCCGATAGGATGGACGTATAGAGACAATGGAATTCAGGCCATTAAGGTCGGGCCATTAGGGCCATTAGTAACTAAGGCCATTAGAATCGCAGGCTACTTCATCCAGTCGGGGCGATCGCAGTTTCAAGGACTTTGCCCCAGGAGGGCGCTATGGCTTCTCTCGATCAGGTTAGAGATTATTTGGGTTCCTGGTTTCAGCTTGGCAAGCGCGTGATTCTTCCGGGCAACGCAGAGCCGCTGCTGCCCAAAACCGTGTTGCAGGGCGATCGCTACAGCTATGACTTTGCCCTCGCCTGGAAAATCTTGATGCAGCACGACCTGTCTCAGTGCTACCTGGAAGGCACGACGCAGAGCATTGCTGACCTGCTCTCGCCCGCCTGGGTGATCGAGTCCTGCGCCCGCTGCAATATGCCTGTACCGATGCTGGAGCTGGGACAGCGCAAGGAGCTTTCCTGCCCCTGCTCTGATCTGGAACTGTGGCCCAATACGGAACTGCCGTCGCCGCGATCGCCCGTCAGCAGCCAGGAGCAGCTTGAGCAAATCCGCGATCGCCTGCGGCAAAACACCCCCAAATCCCGCCGTTAGCGTTTCGTTGCTACCGAATAACACTACCAATTACCGATATGAGCGATTATTAGCGATTAAGAGATGCAGGCAAAATCCGATAGGATTGCCCGAAACCGATGTCTTCCCCTGCTGCCCCTCCCCCTGCTACATATTTTCCGTTCGCCGACGGGCGCTGGCAGATGCGGCTGGGGCTGCGATCGCTCTCCCTCGACCACTGGATAGAAATCGACGACCAGTACGAACGCTATTTGCAACGGAAGCGCGAACTGCTGAGTGAACGCCATGCAGAAGTCTTTGCCGCGCTCCCCGGCAGCGATGCAGCCCAGCAAGACGTGTTGAATTTACTGGCTGATCATTTGCCCCGGCGATTTCCCCAATGGTTTACCCAGGCGGGCGATCGCCTGATCAACCACCTCACAGGCGAAACCTGGACAGTGGGCAACGGGGGCGAGATGGCTCCGCAATCCTGGCGCGAGTGTCCGCTGGATCTGGCGGGGCGCTGGGTGCAGGAAGATCTGCTGGTGCTGCTGCCGTCGGCGGAGGGAACCTATCGCCTAGTGGCGGGGTCGCTGTGCTTTCCGCTCTACTGGCGCTTGGCCGATAAGCTGGGGCGACCGCTGGGGCAGATTCATGCGCCCGTTCCTGGCTATGACAAGACGCTGGAGCGGCCGATGGATAACTTCTTTGCGCGGCTCCAGCCCGATCATCCCGGCTATCGGTTTAACTGGAGCATTGTCGATACGCCGGAGCTATTTCTGGGCGTTCAGCGGAGCCATCCGGTTCCAACCGACCTCACGCCGGACAACGCGGGCGATCGCCTGTGGATTCGGGTAGAGCGACAGACCGTGCGGCGCTTGCCCCAGAGCGGCGGCGTGCTGTTTACGGTACGCACCTATACCTATCCGCTGGCCATGTTGCAGCAATACCCAGAAGCAGCGGCAGGCCTGGTCAGGGCGATCGCCCAGATGCCGCCCGATATGCAGCGCTACAAGAGCCTCGCGCCGATCCGTCCGGCCATCGAGGGCTATCTACAGGGCAATCTCTGGGGGTGGCAGATCCGCCCAGCACAGGCGACAGACATCGAGGCCCTGTTTGACATCCGCACCAGCGTTGTGGAAAATCACCAGTCCCGCGAGGAAATTGCCGCGCTAGGCATTACGCCAGCCTCCGTCGCGCATATGCTAGACACCGACTGCTGCGCTTGGGTTGCCGAGATGAATGCCGAAGTGAAGCCCAAGATGAATCCTGGCAGCCCAGACCCGCCCGCGCACCGTCTAGCCGGGTTTGCCATTGCCAATGCCACTGAGAAAACGATCTTTGGGCTGTTTGTGCTGCCAGCCTATGAAGGACGCGGCATTGGGCGATCGCTCTTGCAGGCAGCCGAAGACTGGCTCTGGTCGGCAGGGTGCGAGGAAATCTGGCTAGTGACGGGCAACGACCCAACCCTGCGGGCCTACGGGTTTTACCTGCACCTGGGCTGGACGGCGGTGGGGGTTGAAACGGCGGGCGAGTTTCAGGGCGAAATGCGGTTCATCAAGCGCTCTCCGAAGCAGGCAGGCTGATTGGAGCCTGTTTCTTCGCTGGGAGCGCCTTTGTCATAAAAGCACTGTTGGGATCATCCGCATAGTCGGCAAAGGGTCCGCACGGCTCGAACCCGTAGCGGGCATAGAGCGATCGCGCCGCAGCAAATTCCGCCAGTGCCCCCGTTTCCAGATACAGACGGCCATAGCCCCGCCGCTCTGCTTCCGCGAGAATATGCTCCAGCAGCTTTGAGGCAACGCCCTTACGACGGTATGCCTGAACCGTCCGCATGGACTTGATTTCACCGCTGGTGGCATCCAGGTGCCTGAGTGCGCCACAGCCCAGCAGTTCGTCTCCCTGCCACGCACTCCAGAAGGTGATGTCAGGCGATCGCAGCCGTTCCAGATCCAGCGCATGAACACTCCCTGGCGGCGTAATTTCGTGCATATTATCCAGATGCTCTTGCAGCAGCGCCGCAATCTTGTCACCCGTCAAATCATCTTCCCGAATTTGCACAATTTCCCTCTTCAGCACTGGTTTTACAGCAGGAGTCAGGAGTCAGGAGTCGGGAGTGAGGACACAACGTTAAGCTGCTCAGAGCCAACCAGATTTCTTGTTGACCTAACTTTTCCTTCGGCTGCTGCACAATAAATTTTTTCTAAGTCTATCCAGCAGCAACGATAAAAGCGCAACGCGAAACCCCTTACGCTGTCTCAACTCTCCTAAATGCTGCCACCAATGAAATTGCTGGAAGCCTCGCAAACGCCCGACTTGCAATCCAAAATCGCCAATCCAAAATCCAAAGTCAATATTAGGGATAGGATCGCAGCAGCAAGAGCATCTGGCTAGATTCCTAACCCCTGACCCCGAACCCCTCCCATGCGGCACACCCAGATTCAGCAGTTTGTCGTTTCGGCCAGTCAGATGGCGGCCATCGAGTCGCGGGTGTTTGCGGCGGGGATGCCCGTGGCGGCGCTGATGGAGAAGGTGGCGGGGCTAATTACCCGGCGCGTGTGTGAGCTGTATCCCGATGCGCGAACGACGTTTGGCATTCTGGTCGGGCCGGGGCACAACGGCGGCGATGCCCTGGTGGTGGCGCGGGAACTGTATTTTCGCGGCTATGGCGTGAAACTTTTTGCGCCCTTTGCCAGTCTCAAGGAGCTAACGGCTCACCATGCCCGCTATGCCGCCAGTTTGGGCATTCCCCAGGTGGCGCTGGCTAATTTAGCCGATTGCACCGTGCTGATTGACGGATTGTTTGGCTTTGGGCTGACGCGGCCGCTCTCTGGCGACATCGCCGCCGCCGTTGACCGGATTAACACCTGGCAGAAACCCGTGCTGAGTATTGACCTGCCCTCTGGACTGCACACCAACACGGGCGCGGTGCTGGGAACGGCCGTGCGGGCGACGCACACCTTTTGTCTGGGGCTGTGGAAGCAGGCGTTTTTGCAAGACCAGGGGCAAGACTGGATCGGGCAGGCGGAACTGCTTGATTTTGACCTGCCCTTGGCGGATATCGTCGAGGTGCTGGGAACCTCGCCCGACCTCTGCCGCATTACGCCGCAACGGGCGATCGCC
>NZ_DVEA01000153.1:0-4579 GCF_015295965.1 Thermoleptolyngbya sp. M55_K2018_002 | reverse complement strand
GCAGCCCGCGAGAAATCGTCCAAAACCCAAAGAGCTTATCGCAAGTGCGTAAGTCTTGAAAGTGACAAAGTGACAGCGTTTTAAAATAATTCAACCCATCACCCTCATCCTCCTAGACATAGTTCAGCCAACGGTCTAAATTCTCTAAATAACGTTTTGGCTGCAATGCGATGACTCAGACCGTCAAGCAGGTTGGCGCGGTGCAGGTGCGCCCAGTGCTATCGCCGGGCGACCAGGAGCTATTCCTGGATGTGCCGTCGGTGGTGTATGCGGGCGATCGCCACTGGGTTCCGCCCCTCCGCAGCAGCATCGCCAAGTATTTCAAACCTGAGAATACCTTTTTTGAATACGGGCGCTTGCAGCAGTTCATCGCCACGCGCTTTGGGCCAAACGGCACGCAGCCCGTGGGGCGTGTGGTGGCTGCGGTGAATGATCGCCTGATTGCGCGAGAGGGCGAAAATATTGGATTGGTGGGCTTTTTTGAATGCATCGACGAAGCCGAAGTCGGCAAGGCCCTGCTCGACTCTGCCTGCGACTGGTTGCGGCAGCAGGGCATGACCCAGGCGCGAGGCCCCATCGACCTATCGACCCACAACAACTGCCTGTTTTTGGTAGATGGGTTCGACTCCATGCCCTATATGATGATGCCCTACAACCCGCCCCACTATCCCCGCCTGTTTGAGCAGCACGGCTGGCAGAAAGCCAAAGATGCCTACGCCTATCTGCTAGATCTCACAAAACCCCTGCCCCCAGAGTTTGAGCGGGCATACCGCATTGCCTCAAAATCAGGCATCACCTTCCGCAACCTGCGGCTCAAGGGCGATGAATTTATCGAAGACTGCACCGCAATTTATCACCTGTTCAACAAGGCTTTTGCTAACAACTGGAGTTCTACGCCGCGCACGCTGGAAGAATTTCTGGAAGAGGCCAAATCGCTCCAGGATATTGCCGATGCCGACATCTTTGTGATTGCGGAATACGAGGGCGAAATGGTGGGCTTCTTTATGGCGCTGCCTAACTATAGCCCCGTGCTGCAAAAGGTGAACGGCAAGCTCGACTGGCTGGGCATTCTGAAATTTCTCTGGTATCGCCGCAGCATCGACACGGGGCGCGTCGTGGCGATCTGCTCCCTGCCGGAATACAT
The DNA here is from genome assembly GCF_015295965.1 of Thermoleptolyngbya sp. M55_K2018_002. Classification (NCBI taxonomy): domain Bacteria; kingdom Bacillati; phylum Cyanobacteriota; class Cyanophyceae; order Oculatellales; family Oculatellaceae; genus Thermoleptolyngbya; species Thermoleptolyngbya sp. M55_K2018_002. The sequence goes on along the minus strand of NZ_DVEA01000153.1, from coordinate 3,435 downwards.
CCGCAAACTGGTGCCGATGGCAGTGATTTATCTGGGGCGAGAGGGCGGTGTGACCAAGCGCAAACCCTACCGCGAAGCAGAACTCTCCTGGGTATATGAAGACAACATGCCGTCGCGTAAGATTATCGAAGCGACGGGCGCGAAGATTTACAAGACCTATCGCATTTACCAAAAGAGTTTGTGATGAGGGAATCAGGAGCGATGAATCATAGACGGATGGGCTGGGCGAAGTTGACGGTTTTGGGGACGATCCTGGGGGCGATCGCCCTGGCATCTTGCCGAGATCCCCGCACCAGCGATGGAACGCCCCCTCCAGCCACACCTGCCACGCCCGCTGCGCCTGCCTCACCCGATGTCCCCATATCCAGGCAGCCCGTCACCTGCAACACGACCAACTACTTTGCCGAAGTGCTGTGGGAAAACAACCAGCCTTTGATGTCGTTTTTGCAAAAGCCTAATCTAAACAACCTCAGCCGCGCACCGGGCGTAACAGTTACCAGCAATCCCGACGGCAGCACCACCTATGGATATCAGGGTGAAGCCATTTTCTATGCTCGTGTCTTTCCCGATGGCACCTGCTTTGTGCAATCCCTGACCAGTTCGGGGCAACTCCTCGTCGAAGAGTCTGGCAGAATTGCCGAGTTCACGCCCGCCCCGCCGCCCCCTGCGCCAACTCCTGCGCCGCCCGTCACCGTCGCCCCGGAGGAACCCAACCAGGACAACCTGTCCATGACCTGCAACGGCACGGTGCAAGATCGCGTTGATTTCACCGTCTTCTACACTCGCGAAGCTGGGTTTAGCCGTGTCGAGTTTCGCCCCCGCACGTCCACTAACGTCCTCACCTCCAGCCTGTCCTACGTCGGCAAAAACGCCGCCGGAGAAACCATCTGGAAAGGCAATGTGGCCCAGATGGCAGACACTACGCTGGTTCACCTGTCGCCCTTTCCTGCCAAGCCCGGCGATCAGGTGTCGGTCAGCTACGACGGTCAATGGGGACGAGCGACCTGCCAGTAGGAAGAATTAGGGAGCAGAGAGCAGGGTTTTGGATTTTAGATTGGGGATTTTGGATTGTGGATGTTGGATTTTGGAATCAGCCCAATCCCGCTGCCCAAGCCAAACGCCCTAATTTCCAAGCCTGTATCCTCGCCGAAATCTAAAATCCAAAATCTAAAATCCAAAATCCCCACCATGCCTCGTCCGTTTCACGTTGCGTTTCCTGTCCGAGATCTATCTGCAACCCGTGTCTTTTATGAGACGGTTTTGGGTTGTGCGGTGGGCAGAACTGATTCGCAATGGATTGACTTCAACCTGTTTGGGCATCAGGTGACGGCGCACCTAGTGGACGATACCCCAGAAGCAGGGGCCAATGCCACTAATCTAGTCGATGGCAAAGCAGTGCCCACCCAGCACTGGGGCGTGATTTTGGAGATGGATGAGTGGGAGGCGCTGGCAGACAGGCTGCGATCGCACGGCGTGGCGTTCATCATTGAGCCGTATATTCGCTTCAAAGGCGAAGTGGGCGAGCAAGCAACGATGTTTTTACTCGACCCCAGCGGCAATGCGCTAGAGTTCAAGGCGTTTGCAGACGATGCGGCGATCTTTGCCACGTCGTAGCTGGGGAAATCCGTCATCGCTTATCCGTCATCCCTTAAAGGGGAAAGGGAGGGCGATCGCCCTCATTACTCCCAATCATCCCCCTGCTAGGCGTGTTTTAAAACCCTTTGATCCCCCTATCCCCCCTTAGAAAGCAGGGTGGTTTCATTTACAAGTAGAAAAGTGAGACTAGAGTTCTGTGCATCACAGTGACTCCATGACTCAAACCCTGAACCTCATCGAACACCTCAAACAAGTCCCAGACTATCGAAAAAGCAGAGGCAGACGACATGCCCTGTAGCTGATCCCTGTGGCTGATATTGATGCTGATTCTGTTAGGAACCCTCTGCGGTGATCGTGGGTATCGCCCCCTGGCAGATTTCACTCAGCAACACTGGCAACTCTTATGCGACCTTCTGGAGTTCCCTGCCGAGACTCGCAGACCTTCCTAAGTGAAGTGGAAGTGGTGCGTCAGTTGATAGCGGCCTTAGCAGGACAATCTGTGGTGTTCACCCTCGATGCCCTGCATTGTCAAAAAAAACGGTTGAGCAGATTACCCAACAACAGCAGCACTATTCAATTTCTCCAGCCTATCCAGCAGCATTGGAATATCGAAAACCGATTGCATTGGGTGCGAGATGTCACCTTCGAGGAAGACCATGCCCGTCCGGGGGGCAATGCTCCTGTAATCTGGGCGATTTTGAATTGTTTTATCATCAACATCGTGCGTCAACTCGCTTACCGTACCATCCCTCAGGGCATCCGGGCGCTGACGAACCAAGTCCAGCAAGTTTATACCATCCTCACCCAAGGTTTTCCTCCTCCTAAATGAAACCACCCTGCTAGCCCCCCTTAGGAAGAGGGGAAACGGGCAATACCGCTCCGGAAGTCCTCCTTGTTTCTAGCGAAGCGGCGCGTAAGCGCGGGGATTTAAGGGGGATCGACTCAGGGCAATCAACGACCTAGAGAGTTTTAAGATACTGCCTAGGTTTTAAGATACTGCCTAGATAGCTTTAAGATACTGCCTAGATAGCGGGGAGATAGTGGGGTTCAGTTGGTGCTGAGTTTGGCGCTTGGTTAGCTCAGTCGAGCGGGGAGATTTGCGAAGCGATCCCTGCGGAAATCGCCCTTCCAGCCAGCCAGCCCGTCGTCCAAGCGCTCTGGAAATTAAAGCCGCCCGTTATGCCGTCGATATCCAGGATTTCGCCTGCAAAGTAGAGGCCCGGACAGACGCGGCTTGCCATCGTTTTGAAATCGACTTCCTTGAGCGACACGCCGCCGCAGGTGACAAATTCCTCTTTGAATACGCCCTTGCCTGCAATGGCATACTGCCCCTGGGTGAGTTCCTGCCAGAGGTGATGAAGCTGCGGTTTGGACAAATCTGCCCAGCGCTGGTCGGGTGCAACCTGAGCGCGATCGCCCAGATAGTTCCACAGGCGACGCGGCAGGGGGAGTCCGGGCGGCACCGTGGAGCGGACGGCCCGCTTGCCCCAGTCGGTCTTGGTCTGCTGCAAGCTCTGCCGGACTTGCTCTGGGGACTGATTAGGCAGCCAGTGGATCTGGGCGATCGCCCGATAGCCGCAGTTGTGAAGCGCCCTGGCTCCCCAGGCGGATAGCTTTAGCACCGCAGGCCCGCTCAGGCCCCAGTGGGTGATCAGCAGCGGCCCAGTTTGGGTCAGGGGCTTCTGGTCGGGGCATTTCACCGTCACCTGCGCCGACTCGACCGACACGCCCGCTAGTTCGTGCAGCGCTGGCTCCGGCACGTTAAAGGTAAACAGCGAGGGGACGGGCGGTTCCAGGGTGTGCCCCAAAGATTGGGCGATGCGATATCCCTGGGGGCTG
>NZ_DVEA01000062.1:0-4583 GCF_015295965.1 Thermoleptolyngbya sp. M55_K2018_002 | reverse complement strand
GGCTGATCGAAGTTACCTGGAACAGCGATCGCCCTGAAACCCTGGTGCATCAACTACGGCAGCGCTTGCCCGACTGTCTGATTGGCGCGGGCACGATTACCACTCCCCAGCAGGTGAGTGCGGCGATCGCCAGCGGGGCCCAGTTTTTGTTTAGCCCGCACACAAACCGGGCGCTGATTCAGCAGGCGGCCGAGTTCGAGATTCCCTTTGTGGCGGGGGCCCTCACGCCGACGGAAATTGTGACCGCATGGCAGGCGGGCGCAGCGGCGGTGAAGGTGTTCCCGATTCAGTGTGTCGGCGGTGCAGACTATTTGCGGGCCGTGCGAGAACCACTGGGCGAGATTCCGCTAGTGCCCACGGGTGGGGTCACGCTGGAGAATGCGCGAACCATGCTGGAAGCAGGGGCGATCGCCGTCGGGCTGGCGGGGCAGTTATTTCCCAAGGCGGCCGTGAAAAATGGCGAATGGGCGATCGTGCAAGAGCGAGCCGCGCAGCTAAAACAAAGCCTTGAACCAGGCCTTGAACCAAGCCTCGGCAGTCGGGCTGCGTTCGGTGCTGTGTAAGACACGGCCGAGCCGATTTTTGATATAAAATTCTATCAATAGTTTGAGGATACGCTCCGCCTTAGCTACGTCTGGCGGATCATGCGTAAGGGCAACTGGCTCTTCTAGACTCAAACTGAACACAGCGCAGTTAATAGAGGATGAACACTATGCCTATCGAACAGCCGCCCCTGCCTTTTGCGATGGATGCTCTAGAACCCTATGGCATGAAGGCTGAGACGTTTGAATATCACTACGGCAAGCATCACAAAGCTTACGTCGATAACCTGAACAAGGCGATCGAGAGCGATTCTTCCCTGGCGGGCAAGTCTCTGGAAGAAATCATTGTGGCGACTTTTGGCGACTCTGCCAAGGCTGGCGTGTTCAACAACGCCGCTCAGGTCTGGAACCACACCTTCTTCTGGAACAGCCTGAAGCCCGGTGGTGGCGGTGCGCCGACGGGCGACCTGGCCGCCAAGATCGACGCTTCTTTCGGCAGCTACGACAAGTTTCGCGAAGCCTTTGCCAACGCGGCTGCGACTCAGTTTGGCAGCGGTTGGGCCTGGCTGATCGATGACGACGGCACGCTGAAAGTGACCAAGACTCCCAACGCCGAAAACCCCCTAGCACATGGGCAAAAAGCGCTGCTGACCCTCGATGTGTGGGAACATGCCTACTACATCGACTTCCGCAATGCCCGCCCTGCCTTTATCCAGAACTTTTTGGATAAGCTGGTGAACTGGGATTTTGTCGCTGAGAACCTGGCTGCCGCCTAGGTACAACTCGGTTTTGGCTGACGCTGGCGCTTTTTCTGAGGCTTTTTCTAGCTTGATAAAGCGCACGGTTCAGTTTTGCAAGTTACAAAGCTGCCGCGAGTGGATAGAGTGCAGAATCGCTTTATCCACTCTTGCTTTGTAAACGGTTTTCTATGAATAGTGTCGGTGGGTAATTCCGGTGGATAGTTCCGGTGGATAGTTCCTATAGGTAGTTCCGGTGGATAGTTCCTATGAATAGTGAAGACTTGGCGCGTTACATGGCCGAGAGCGATCGCCTCCATCAGCCGTGGCTCCTGGCACAACTGCGGCTCAAAAAATTGCAGGAGCAGCGAGAAAGCCTGTCTAGCGAGGAGTATCTCCGGGCGTTGGCGGATGTGCATCACGACCTGATGCAGCTTGGGGAATGGTGGGTCGGCCGCGAGGATGAAGTGTTTTGAGTATCCTCAGTTCGAGAATGGGGGGATAATGATCTGATATGATCTGCTGCTCAGTGTTCGCTTCAGATTCCCTAGCTCCAGCCCCCCGCCTTTCCTATCGTGTCTTCTAACCAGCCGCCCCAACCCACCTGGTCAGATCCGCAATACTACTTCAGCCGCGAACTGAGCTGGATCGAGTTTAATGCGCGGGTGCTGCATGAGGCGATGGACGATCGCACGCCCTTGCTGGAGCGCTTGAAGTTTGCGGCGATTTTTAGCAGCAACCTGGATGAGTTTTTTATGGTGCGGGTGGCGGGTATCAAGCGCCAGGTGCAGGCGCAGGTGGAGCGGCGATCGCTCGACGGGCGCACGCCACAGGAACAGCTCGAAGCCATTTGCCAAAAGCTTTTGCCCCTAGTCGCAAAGCAGCATCAGCATGTGCAGTCGGTCTTGCGGCCGCAGCTTGCGGGCCACGGCGTTTTCCTGCTGGACTATGCAGCGCTCAACCAGGCCCAGCAGCGCTATTTGCGGGAGTATTTTGAAGAGCGGATTTTTCCCGTGCTAACGCCGCTGGCGGTCGATCCGGGGCATCCCTTTCCGCATATTTCTAACCTCAGCTTGAATCTGGCGGTGGTGGTGCGATCGCCCGAAGAAACCAGCCATTTTGCCCGCCTCAAAGTACCCAGTTCACTGCCCCGATTCGTCTTGTTGCCGCTAGAGTTGCAGCGGCGCAAGCAAACGCCAGTCTGGATGGGCGTGCCAATTGAGCAAATCATTGCCCACAATCTGGACAAGCTGTTTCCAGGCATGGAGGTCGTCGCCTGCCATGTGTTTCGAGTTACCCGCAATGCTGACCTGGAAGTGCAGGAGGACGAAGCCGATGACCTGCTCCAGGCAATCGAGCAGGAGCTTCGCAAGCGGCGGTTTGCGGGGTCTGTGGTGCGGCTAGAAGTTCACGAATCCATGCCGAGTGAAATTCGCCAAACGCTGATGGCGGAGATGGGGCTGAGCAACGCAGATGTGTATCCGGTGGCGGGGCTGCTCGGCGGGCGCGACCTGATGGCGCTGGTGGATCTGCCATTGCCCCATCTCAAGGATGCGCCCTGGAAACCTGTTGTGCATCCCCGTCTGCGGCGGCTGATGGAGTCTGAATACTCCACAGATGAGGATTTTTTTGCCCTGATCCGGAAGCAGGATTTGCTGGTGCATCATCCGTTTCAGTCGTTTTCGTCGTCGGTGCAGATGTTCCTTCAACTGGCGGCTCAAGACCCCGACGTACTGACGATTAAAATGACGCTGTATCGCACGTCGGGCGATTCGCCGATTGTGGACGCGCTGATCGCCGCCGCCGAGAACGGCAAACAGGTGGCGGTGCTGGTGGAGCTAAAGGCACGCTTTGACGAAGAGAATAATATTCAGTGGGCGCGGAAGCTAGAGCAGGTGGGCGTTCATGTGGTCTATGGGCTGGTGGGGCTGAAAACGCATACCAAGCTGATGCTGGTGGTGCGGCAGGAGGGCGATCGCCTGCGTCGCTATGTCCACATTGGCACGGGTAATTACAACCCCAAAACGGCGCGGCTCTACACCGATCTGGGCTTGCTGACCTGTCGGGAGGATCTGGGTGCAGACGTGACGGAGTTGTTTAACGCGCTGACGGGCTACTCGCGGCAAAAAACCTATCGCAAGCTGCTGGTGGCTCCAACCAATTTGCGCGATCGCCTGCTTGACCTGATTCACCGAGAGCGCGAGATTGCCCGTGCGGGTCGCCATGCCCGGATTGTCGCCAAGATGAATGCACTGGTCGATCCGCCGCTGATTGCGGCACTATACGAAGCGTCGCAGGCGGGCGTGCAGATCGACCTGATTGTGCGGGGCATTTGCTGTCTGCGGCCGGGGCTGGCAGGGGTGAGCGATCGCATTCGGGTCATCAGCATTGTGGGCCGGTTTTTGGAGCATTCCCGCATTTTTTATTTTCACAATGACGGCGCGGAGGACGTATACATCGGCAGTGCCGACTGGATGCCGCGCAACCTGGATCGGCGCGTGGAGGCCGTTACGCCAGTGGATGACAGGGCGATCGCCAAAGATTTGCAGGAAATTCTTGGCATCTTGCTGGCCGACAACCGCCAGGCGTGGGAGCTTCAGCCCGACGGCAGCTATCGCCAGCGCCATCCTGCATCCCCAGATGCAGTGCAAAGTGCCCAACAAATTCTCATGGAAATGGCGCGGCAGTCCTGATAGAGCGATTAGGCGATTCGCGAAGCGATCCCTACGGGAATCGCGCTCAGGTGTGCCCTGCGGCTCCCACTACGCTGAGGGATGGGTCAGAGCCAGGACTCGATCTGGCATTTCCAGACCCGAGCATCCCGGTCGAAATGTTACTATAGTAGGTCTTCAATCTGTAGGTCTTTAATCTGTAGGTCTTCAATCAAATGGGTCTTTCGAGTTCGTAGTTGGTCTTTAATCTGTAGGTCTTCAATCTTTAATCTGTAGGTCTTCAATCAAGTAGGGAATCGCCATGATTCAGCGCTCCAATCCCCCACACGACGTTTGACGAGTTCGTTAAGTGGCTGCCCGAATTTTCAGAATCCCGCTATGAGTTGCGCCGTGGGAATATTATTCAACTATTCGCAGCGGAATAGCGCCATGAGTGAGAATCAACCGAACATCGATGAACGCCTTGACCGTGTGGCAGTGTTGCTAGAAACCTCGACCCAGCAAATCGCCTATCTGTCAGAGCTAATTGTTACTAATGGACAACAGGCGGCCCAGCGGGATGCATCGCTGAATGCCAAGCTAGATCGATTATCCGAAGAGGCGGCCCAGCGGGATGCGTCGCTGAATGCCAA